>JBEBSM010000193.1:0-7470 GCA_040394315.1 Lujinxingia vulgaris | reverse complement strand
GCATCAACACGCGCCTCAAAGGCATCATGGGCGGCCGACACCGCGAAAACTGGGAGCTCAAGCACTATGTTCTCGCCGTCGATTACCTGAAACTCATCCACAACATGCACCTTGACTGGATCTTCATCGTCTCGGAGGTGTCGGCATGAATCTCTCATTCATTCACGAATCACCCGCCATGCCCTGGAGTGTCTACCAGCGAGACGCAACCGAATGGTTGCGCACGCTCAACTCAAACTCGGTCCACTGCATCATCACAGATCCAGCATACGCAAGCCTTGAAGCACACCGCGCCATCGGCACCACGACACGCCTCAAAGCGTGGTTCGACGTCGTACCAAACGAGTATTTCACGGCGTTTTATCTCGAATGCTGGCGCGTGCTGAAAGAAGGCTCGCACCTTTACACACTTTGCGACCAACGCACGCTCGACATCCTACGCCCCGCTATGGCCGCCGCTGGCCTCGACTACATCAAGTTTTTGGTGTGGGACAAAACCACCATCGGCATGGGCTACCATTACCGGTCACGCCACGAGCTGATTGCCTTTGCATCCAAGGGGCAAGCGCATGCCGTCAACGACCGCGGCGTTGCCGACGTCCTGCTAATCCCTCGAGTCTTTAACGGTTACCCGACCGAAAAGCCCGTCTCGCTACTTCGCACGCTTGTCCGTCAGGCAACACTTCCCGGTCAACTTGTCGTCGACCCCTTCATGGGTAGCGGCTCCACCGGCGAGGCATCCATCAGCATTGGACGACGCTTTGCAGGCTGTGACGTGAGCGAAGCCGCTGTCTTAAAATCAACCGAACGCCTGGAGAAAACGGAGGTGGGGAAATGACTACAATCGAGATTCACAAACCAGTCACCACGGATGACGTCCGCCAGCGAATCATTAAAATCCGCACAGGCCTAAACATGTCCGTGTCCGATTTCGCAGAACTTATCGATGCGGATCAGAGTCAGCTATCTGGTTGGGAAAACGGTGTAAGCGCTCCAAGCCTTGCATCACTCAAGAAAGTCGCAACGATCGACAGCGTTAGCCTGGCCGGCTTCTTTGAACAAATCGAAACGGGTCAACGCAGCGATATCGCGCCGATCTCAGAAGACATCACGACGCACTTTAAACCGGCGATCCGTGAACTCGCCAGAGAAATCGGCGTGGGCGTTCCAACCTATGCAAAACACGAAGCCGAACCACAGCGCATCAACATCGGCACCGCCCTATCGGCAGCGAAACATCTGCGCGTTCCATTGTCACAGCTACTTTATCGCGCCGAACAGGCAGCTACGGCACGAGCAGCTAATGTGCTCGCTGACTACCCGGCGCTCACATTCACCGTCCCCGGCCCACCGGTGCCCAAAGAACGCGCGCGCCGCGCCCCAAACGGCCGTTGGTACACGCCAACCAAGACCCGCGACTACGAACGTCTGGTTGCATCCTGCGCGCTCCACGTCGGCGCAAAACCGAAGACCGGCCCCGTACACATCACGCTCGCAATCTTTTGGCCCGACCGCCGTTCACGCGACGCCGACAACGTTTTGAAGTCGATTCAAGACGGCCTCAACGGCATCGCCTACGACGACGACCGGCAGGTTATCGGCTTCACCGTCACCACTGAACTGGACCGCTCAAAGCCTCGCGCGGTCGTTTCCGTGAGGTACATGCAATGACAACCTTTGATCGATTTATATGGCTGCAAGGGTGGATCGACGACCTTGAATTATCAACGTCAGCAAAAGCATGTCTGGCTGTATTGGCTCGCTTCATGAACGCCATGGGAGAAACATGGCCATCACTGGAAACCATCGCCCTGAGAGCAGGCTGCGGCATCAGAACGGTCCGCACACATCTCGGAATTGCCGAGGAACGAGGGTGGATTTCACGCCGACCGGTTGTTGGAACTGGCGTTATTTACCAGGCAACGACCCCGGCAAATTTTGACACAACCCCGGCAAATAACGACCTTACCCCGGCAAATTTTGCCGCACTGAACAGGCAACCCCTGTCAAAATTTGCCGCCATAGCTACTACTACTTCTACTACTTCTACTTATTTAGAAGCAGAAGAAGCGCGCGAGGATTTCAAAACCGAAAACGAACCGGAAAGCCTCGATGCATTTTTGATTCACGTCGCCACTCGACACGGATTCCATATTTCGATCGGGCAAGCGATGGCGGTCAGTCACCAACTTCTTTCTTCCTTAAAAACCCAAGATGTCGTTCGCGACTACGTCAGCATCCGAATCGCTGAAAAGGAAGGCACCGGGATCAAGCCGGGCGTTTTGATGCGAATACTAGCCCAAGACGCACCGACCTGGACAACCGCTGGAACGCAAACATCCCACGGCGGCGCACCGGCACAAACTTCACGCATCGAAGTGCGCGGCACCGGTTGGGCAGATGAACCCAAAAACGCAGCCTGGCTCAACCCGGCCAACCATCTGAAAGTCACCAAATACACGACCGACGAAGAAATTGACGCGGCGTTTTTCCCGGAGGGGCGAAAATGAACACCGAAACTTTGTCCAAATTCATCAAGTCCGTTGGGAAAGGTGTTTCGTCTGATTGCGAAACCGCACCCTGCACCACCTGCGGCGAGCCAGCCGACGTCCCCGGATGGTTACCACTATCGATGCAGGGTCTTGCGAGTTGCAACGCCTGTTACGACGCAAGCCGCGCAGAAGCCACCGCACAGGCTGCGGCCGCACAGGTTCTCGATGTCGACAAGCTGCTCGAGCGTGCACGGATTCCAAATCTGCCCGCACACCCGCTCGGCCGACTTACCCAACGGTTTTTAGATAACGACACAAAAACCGGGCTGTTCATCTACGGCAAACCCGGCATCGGCAAATCGTGTCAGGCCGCCGAGTTCGCTCGCCAGTGGTGCAAAACCAAACGCCGTCCCGCGCTCTACGTCAACGAGGTCGATTTATATCAAACCCTCAAAGACTGGGACAACAACACCGACACCTACCACCGGCTGTGCACGGTCGCCCTGCTCGTCATCGATGACCTCGGCGCAAACAAAGCCACGGAATGGTCGTCATCGATGCTCTACGCCGTACTCGACGCACGCAGCGCCAACGGGCTCAAAACCCTGCTCGCCAGCAACGTCGCTCCCGACACCCTCGCAACGCTACCCGGCTTCGACGAACGCATCATGCGCCGCATCCAAGTCCTTTGTGACCAACCTTTTGACCTTGAGAATTTCCAATGATTGAAACAATGAAAACCCTAACACCCGAATATCTGAATGTTTCCGAACTCAAATCCACCGCCGCCGGATTCCCCTGGTTCAAAGCGCTGGTGAAATCGAGCACATCCAAAACCGCCAGCAACGGCAAGCCGTTCGTCGACGTCGAGCTTGCGGACAAAACCGGCACCATCGCCGCCAAAATGTGGGACACCGAAACCGGCCCACCCGCCGGCCAGGTGATCATCGCCCGCGGCAAACTCAACGTCTGGAACGACCAAAAGCAAATCGTGCTCGCAGGCTGGGACGTCGACGAAGAAGCCGACCTCGCCGAGTACGTGCAAAGCAGTTTTGTACCGTCGCAAGAGTTGTTCGACGGCCTGTGCGAACTTCTGCATGGGCGCTGCGACGACGGAGTTGCGGTGCTCGTGGAGAACATCTTGCTCACGCATCACACAAAGCTGCTCACATGTCCGGCCGCCAAAGGTAATCACCACGCTCGCCACGGAGGACTTCTTGAGCACACGCATTCAATGGTGATGCTCGCCATCGATATTTGCCAGCATTACCGGTCTCGTTACGAAACGCACATCGTGGACGAAAGTCTACTCATCACCGGCATTGTGCTCCACGACCTCGGCAAGATCCACGAGCTGTCTGGCCCACTAGGCACCGAATACACCGACACCGGCCGGCTTGTAGGGCACATCCCACACGGGCTTTTGATGCTCGAACGCGCGCTGCTCGATAACCCCGGCCTTGTCGACGACGAAACCGCCGACCGTCTGCGTCACATGATTCTCAGCCACCATGGCCGTTTGGAATGGGGCTCGCCCGTCGAACCATGCACGCCCGAAGCCATCATCCTGCACCATCTCGACATGCTCGATTCGCGCTTCGACGCACTGGCAACGGCCGTCAAAGAGTCCTCCGCCGGCGCTCGATGGACCGCACCCAGCCGCGCACTTGGTGGCAAAGCGGTTTATCTCGGCACGTCCAACGCTATCCAAATCACAACCGAAACCAACGAAGTTAACGAGGTGCAATCATGAGTCTCAACAAAGCCATGCTCATCGGCCGCTTAGGTCAAGATCCCGAAATTCGCTACACCCAGGGCGGCGCGGCCGTCTGCAATTTCACCCTCGCCACCAACGAGACTTGGAACGACAAAAGCGGCAACAAACAGGAAAAAACCGAATGGCACCGCATCGTTGTTTTTGGAAAGCAGGCCGAAAACGTCGCGAAGTATCTCAAAAAAGGACGGCAAGCCTACGTCGAGGGCCGATTGCAGACCCGTGACTGGGAGGACCGTGACGGCAACAAGCGCCAGACCACCGAGATAACAGCCCAGACTGTGCAATTCATCGACGGAGGCAGTGGCGGCAATTCTAACCGCGATTCCGGCGATGTTTCGCAGTCTTCTGATGCTCCGGGCGGCTTCGACCAATCATTCAACGACGACGATATTCCATTTTGAGGCACGCTATGAATGAAATTCAATCAAAACGAGAACGTCTGAGGCGTTGCAATGAGCTGATTCTCACCATCGCCTCAGTCGGCCGGAAATGCTTTAGCGGCGTAGATTATAGCCGGTCGGTTCTCCCTGTAGCGTTTCTGGAGCTGGATCATCGAGGCCGCGTGTATTTTCACGATGAATATACAGGCCTGCGTATTTACACACACTGGGAGCATCGTGAATGGCGCGGCTGGAATCATGGTGGCTCTATGCAAAACCTGATCGCCAGGCTGCGAGACTACACCTTACACGGTCGCCAGCTCACCAGCGTCAACCCGACCTACCCGGCGTGGTTCAACTCGGACGGCGGCGACATGTGGGGATATGGGCCAGAAGCAACCGCTATTGTGAACAACGCAGCGGTCGAGCTGGGAGTCATGAAATCAAGAGAGGTGGCGCCATGACCGTCGGAGAAGCACGCGCACTTGCAACGCTCACATCGTTCCTACTCGGCCCACCCGAACGCCTAATTTTCTACGCTGTCGACGTGGATTTGGTTCAGCAGAAAGAAGCCCTGGCCGCGCTTGAGTATCTGCAATCTCGATGTACCAGCGCCGGAGGTGTGGTTCTGCACACCCCGCAAGAGTTGGCCGAAAAATGGACCGCCCGATTTGGGCAGGTCGAAGGCGAGGAGGTGGGGAATGAATAACAAATCAGGCTTCAGCGCCACAAAAGGCGAGGGTGGAAATCCTGCACCAACTCCGGGAATTGCCGGCCCAGTGCCAAGGCCACCCAAAACGGACGCCCCTGAGCCATCCACGAGCTATTTCATGCACGAAATAGCTTACTGGAAAAATCGAGCACTGGCCGCCGAGATACCCAAGAAAGACACTGAGTTCGCGGTGGAGAAGGCGCGCTACATGCAGCAAGCAGCGTTACAAGTACGCAAGCTAGCCGTAGAAAACCACACGCTAAAAGAAGACGTTAGGCGGCTTTATGTTCAATTAGAGCAGCTAGAATCTGGCATGCTTTTTGACCAATTATGCCAGGCCGAAGCGCGAATTTTCCAGCTTGAAAGCGTCATCGAAGAACAACAATCCGTCGTCGATCAACTCGCGCAAAGTGAGGTCTAAAAAATGACCGCAGTAGAAGTAGAACCACCCCAAATAGGAGAGCTTGCACTCACCCGCACGCCCGGCGAGTGCATCGTGATCGGCGAAAACATCGAAATCGAGGTGCGCCACGTGCGCGGAAGCTCCGTCAGGCTGCTGATTCGCGCGCCCGTTGAAGTTATTATCAAGCGAAAGGAGATACTGTGAAATGCCCATATTTAACAACCGACCAGGTGGCCGCATATCTCGGCTATGAAACGCCGGGAGGCGTTCGAGAGCTTCGCGCACGTGGCCTGAAACCGTACGGCCGACGCGGTCCAAACGGGCCGTATTTGTACCGAAAAGAAGATGTTGATTTGTTCCTGATCGATTGCCTGCAACCAAACGATCCCACATTATCCGTGGTGTCGAGCCACGCCGTCGATAATGACGGAGAGGTTTATGAAGAAAACGAACGAAGCGGGCATTTACCAGATGCCAGACGGAAGATTGAGGATTCGCGCAACGGCGAAGTGCCCGATCACAGGCAAAATGTTGGAAACTCAACGAACGATGAAAGCAGAAGCGTCGATGGAGGCGGCGATTTTAATGCGGGAAAATCTCAAAGCGGCCCTGACAGCCGCCCCGAAAAAAGAGTCCAAGAGCATTACCGTAGGGAACTACGCGAAGCTCTGGCTCGAGCGAAAAGGTAAGAGATACCAGCCAAGCACGGCGACCAAGAACCTGTTGGTTTTATCGGATTTCGTTTTGCCGCAACTCGGCCATATCCCGATCGACAGGTTGACCAGGCGAGATGTTGCGGAATGGATCATGTGGGCAGAGGTGCAAACCAAAGAAAATGGCGATCTGTATTCATCGGATTATGTGGCGGGATGGTGGCGCGTCATGAAGGTGATGCTCAAAGACGCGCACGCTCAAGGATTTATGGAGCAAGACATTACAACCCGGCAAACCCCGCCCGATACGGGTGTATCAGGCAGGCAGGAAACACAAACATTGACAGCCGAACAGCTTGGCTTGCTCATCAAAGCCGCCAAACAGTTCATGCCAACGCGCTATCCGGAAATTGTCACCATTGCCCTGACCGGAATGCGCCCCGGCGAGCTGTATGGCCTGCACTGGTCAGAGATTGACCTGGATAAGGCCGAGTTGACCATCAAGCACTCGGTTTACAAAGGAGAACTTGGGCCACCAAAAACCAAATCACCGCGCAGCGTGCCGTTTCCTGTTGAGGTAGCCAACGCGCTTCGGGAGCATCGCCAGACGCTCATTAAAAACCAATCACCTGGCCTTGCGGCCGGAATCGTATTTCCGGCCGACACAGGCGGCTATCGCTTTCCAAGCAGTCTGAGAAAATGCCTCGACATACTGCGCACACATTTAGGTTTTGAGGGACGCGTTACACCGCAAGTACTCAGGCGCACTTACAACACGCTTATGATGGCTGCCCAGGTCGACCGGATCGTGCTCTGGTCGATCATGGGACACAGCTCCGAATCGATGACAAAACGCTATTCAGGCGTTGGCATGGACGTAAAGCGCGCAGCTATTTCGAAGGTGTTTGATGCAAGTCGCTTGGGATCGGACTTGGGACCGTCTGATCAAACTTGGGACCATGCAAACGCAAAAGACGCGGATGGCTCAATAAATACGTAGTGCGTCCGGCAGGGCTCGAACCTGCGACCCACGGCTTAGAAGGCCGTTTGTTT
>JBEBSM010000192.1:0-7479 GCA_040394315.1 Lujinxingia vulgaris | reverse complement strand
GACGATGGACCGAATCTTACTCGGTCCACGCAGTAAGATTGAGTAAAAGCCTAAACATTTAATTTTATTTTTTGAACACCATGCGGTCGAGCGACAAGCGACCAGCGCCGGTGAAGATCAGCATCAAAAATGGAACTGCAAACAGCAGTGCAAATTCCTTTTTGGCCCACGGATCACCGCCGTGTACGACGAACGCAGCGACAAGCATCGCAATGAGCAGTGGAATTGCAGCCAGGCGCGTTCCCAGTCCGAGCACGATCAGTATGGCGCAGAGAACTTCAGCAAATACAGCCATAATAAGGCTTGCCGGACTGCCTACGCCGAGTGGATCGGGAAATGTATTGAGACGCTCCGAAAACGTGGATAACTTGGGCCAGCCATGAGCAATTACCATGACCGAGCCAATCCAGACGCGCATGATCAAAAGTCCAATAGAATTCAACGTATCTCGAGAGACAATTAACGACGACATGATTTTTTCAAGATTTAGAGTGGATGAGGGGGCGGAATAATAGAAAGAAACGTACAACGGGTAACTATTACCGCGTTGTAGACTTTAACTATTCCTCGGTCGGTAAACCTAATGATTCGAGAACGGTTTGAAGGCTATCGTAATCATCGTAATAGATTTCAATGCGACCCTTTCCACGTCGATCTTTAATCCGAACCTTTGCACCAATCGTGTGTTGTAAGCGGTCCGTCATGTGTCGGATTTGCGCATCGTCACGATAGGTGGATTTGCGAGGTTCTTTTTCTGCAGGCGGTTCGACCGTTTCGTCTTCTTTTTCATCAAAGGTCGATAGAAGGGCGATGCCGTCTTTGATTTCGCGAACGAGATGCTCGGTTTCGCGTACCGACCAGCCCTCCGCGATGACCTGATTGGCGAGCTCAATGGCTTCGGTTTCTTCAAGGCCGATGAGTGCACGCGCGTGTCCGGCCGAGAGCAGGCCGGACACGACCTGTTCCTGGATGGCGACGGGCAATTGCAGCAGGCGCACGGAATTTGCGACGGCTGCGCGGGACTTTCCGACTTTTTGTGCAAGCTCGCTTTGCGTAAGCCCGGAGTCGGTCAGAAGTTTGTCGAGTGCCAGGGCTTCTTCGAGCGCGTTCAGATCTTCGCGCTGAATGTTTTCGATCAGGGCAAGCGTATAGGCCTGCACATCGCTGACGTCTTTGATGACGACGGGCACATCTTTTAAACCGGCCAGGCGACAGGCGCGCAGACGGCGTTCGCCTGCAATCAGCTCATAGCGACCGTTTTTTTCGCGCACAACCAGCGGCTGAATAAGCCCGGATTCTACAATACTGGTAGCCAGATCTTGGAGCGCCTGCGGATTGAAATTTGTGCGCGGCTGAGCATCAGCAACATCAATTCGATCAAGTGAAAGTCGGATATATTCACGTTGTTCGTTCCCGCTTGGGTTTTTTGGGATGAGGGCACTTAGGCCCTTGCCGAGAACTTGTCTGCGGCTGTCGGAACTGGTCATTTTCCGTACTCAATGTTTCGAAAGTCAGACCGAAGCGGATGCGCCGGCAGTGATTCCGTTTCGCGCCAAAAATTCAAGAGAAAGCTCTCGATAAGAAACCGCTCCACGCGACGAATTATCATACTCAGTAATCGGCTGCCCAAAAGAGGGGGCTTCGCCAAGTCGGACGTTTCGAGGAATGACTGTTTCAAATACGAGCTCTCCAAAATGAGATGTAACTTCGGTAGCAACCTGGTCGCTAAGATTGGTTCGGCCGTCATACATTGTCAGTAAAATACCTTCAATGGAAAGCGCTGGATTCAGGTGTTCGTGAATGAGGCCAATCGTATGGAGCAGGTGTCCAAGGCCTTCAAGCGCGTAATATTCGGTCTGAATGGGGACGAGCACCGTATCGGCTGCAACCAGCGCGTTCACGGTTAAAAGTCCAAGACTCGGTGGACAATCCAGCAAAATAAAGTCGAATTTCGAGGTCATCGCCTGCAGCGCTTCGCGGAGTTGATATTCGCGTTTTGGATGACTCACCAATTCAATTTCCGCGCCGGCCAAATCCGTTGTGCTCGGAATGAGGCTTAATCCCGGAGTTTTCACTTCCATGATCAACGAATCGATCGGCTGCATGCCCAAAAGTCCGTCGTAAATCGACGATGTGCACTCGCTTCGATCAACGCCCACGCCGCTCGTCGCATTACCTTGCGGATCTAAATCGATCAGCAAAATCTTGCATCCCAGGTTTGCCAAACAGGCAGCCAGGTTTACAGAGGTCGTCGTCTTGCCGACCCCCCCTTTTTGATTGGCAATTGCCACTACTTTATTGATGGGAGCACTCATACATACGGCACTTTTTGCAGGAATAAATTCCGTGGAAACGGCTCAGGCCGCTCGTTCGGCATCATGTACGCTAGGCTCAAAAAGTTCAACCCCTTTGCACTGAAAGCGGTCGCGCACAGACATTTTGGACAGGCGCGAAGAATTGATCTTGACAACCTGCGGGCCTACGACTAGTTTGCGACTCCTTGGCAGGGCGGAAATATTTCGCCAGCTAAGAGAAATAACCTTGTCGGGGCGTAGCGCAGCCTGGTAGCGCACTTGCATGGGGTGCAAGGGGTCGGAGGTTCGAATCCTCTCGCCCCGACTTTCAAAAACCCGTTATCTTTCATGGAGATAACGGGTTTTTTGTGTTCTGATTGCGGTGTGTTTTTCATACATTTTCATCCGTGAGTTTAGTAAATGCTGACGCTACCCGTGATCGCCATACTGATGACGATCGTATTTTTTGCGTTTGTTACCGAGACAACAGTGGGGTTCGGCTCGACGATTTTGACCGTAACGCTGGGTGCAAACCTGGTTGCACTCAACGTGTTGTTGCCGGCTTTCGTACCGCTGAATGTATTGTTATCGCTGTGGATCATCTTAAAATACCGAAGCGAGCTGGATCACGAGTACATCATTCGACGTATTTTGCCATCTGTAGCCGTGGGCATGGCGTTGGGCATGGCAATTTATCGACTAGGTAGTCCGACGGCATTGCTACTATTCTTTAGCTGCTTTGTGGCAGTCATGGCCGTGTATGAGTTGTTCAAGGAATGGCGAGGGGCAGTCGTGGTGGAGCCGTTGTCGGGTTGGCAATCGATGTTGCTGTTGGGAGCAGGTGGAGTCGTGCACGGATTATTTGGATCCGGCGGCCCGCTCATTGTGTACGTCGCCAGCAAGCAGTTGGTAGAAAAAGCTCGGTTTCGCGCGACGCTCGCGGCGTTGTGGTTGGTTCTCAACATAACCTTGCTCATTAACTTTCAGTTTGCCGGCGATCTCACCCGCGAGAGTTTGAAGATTACGTTGCTTCTACTACCGATGCTCGCACTGGGAATTGTGGTCGGCGACCGCGCGCACCATATTTTACCGCAACGCCTTTTTCGACTTGTCGTGTGGGGTCTACTGTTGTTTGCCGCGTCCATTCTTATTGTACGTAACGTGCTGCCATAAATAATGGCGCTACGTGCGTTGTGCTCAGAACTTTCCTATGGAAGGTGATGACGTCAAAGCCAATGACCCCGGCACGACACCTCATATCTCCAATGTTTAAGCGGCCGTTAGAAGCTACCACCCTACATCTCGCGGTTATTTTAAGGGTTTTTTAGTGCCGTTTTTTCGGTGTGCCAAACGCTTTTTTTACGGAAGGCAAGCAGGCAACAAAAACCTTTCGAAAAGTAACACGCAACATTTTCCAGATTTTCTCGATAACTAATCACGCTAATTTGCTCGCCTTTGCCTTCGGCGAGTTTATTTACTTCACCCACTGAAATTTTATTCATGGCTGTCGTGATTTTTGATTCGAGAAAACCTTATGAAAATCCCAGACTTTTTAAAAAGGCAGGCATCGGCACTATCCGACTTTCAAAGCCTGATATCTGAGAAGCCGCCGGCTGGCCTGGCCACTCTGTATCAGATCAGCAGTCGTATTTTTAAGGAATATGACAGAACAATGGTCTCAGATTGCCCGGGTTCGCACGACGGTGACAACGTAGGGTGCGATGCGGGGCTTCAAAATACGGCGCATTTTGATCCTGAAGTAGTGGGTAATATCGATTCTGTTCAACACCTTACGCAGGATGGTAGCTCGCTTTCCAACAGTAATGGTGAAGAATCGCCTCGTCAAAGCAGGCTTTTTTATTTTCACGTCATGAGTAAATGCCATGTCGATGCATTTATTTTAGAGCGTCCCGAAGCCAAGATTATCTTTGAACGAGAATGTCTTCACTATGCGCGCGTCTGTGAAATCGCGATAACGAATTACTGCGTCATGGACAATCACTTTCATTTGAACGTCGGTGTCCCGGCTGATTCTCTCATTCAAGCTCGTGAAAAGCTGGCCCAAATGATGGGGAGTATCAAACAACAATTCACTCGGCGTTTTAAGCTCTGGTACAACTCCGTCTACCGAAAAGAAATCCGCCAACGTAAGCCCAAACTGGGCACTGGCAGCCTGTGGGCCGGTCCTATCCGCGCGGAGTTTATCAAAGACGAAGCTCAGCTTGCTGCAAGCACGCTGTATATCGAAACAAATCGAATCAAAGTCAGTTGTGCAGAGCAAATTGCCGCGCTTTGTGAGCCGCCCACACTTAACGCAAAACGCCTGTGCGACCACTTTGGTGTTCAGCCAGAGTACGCGTCGTTGCTCGACGCGCTCTACAACAATCACGCTCAATCAGCTCGTTTTTATCTGGATGGCGGCAGTGCATCACACCATGACACAGCGCTCACAGACGGATTGGATGGCAACTGGGCCTCGCCCGAGGAAGTGGAGAAATACTGGCATTTACCTTCGTATTCACTACCTGAAGGCTGGCGCAAAGTTCATTACGGCAACGAACGACGCATTTTAAAGCCTACATGTGTCAAACAACGCACCTATCACATCACGCCGTTCATCGAGCGTCTCGGTAAAAGCCCTGCCGTTCGTCATAGAAATTTCGCTCGCCTGGTGCTCAGCATGTGCTGGAAAAGCCGTGGGAGAATGACAGTTACTGGCGCACCCACGGAACAAGAAGTTCAAGGACCGGGCATTGCCTGTGAGCGTAAGTTGGACGCCATTTGAAATGCGGGGCGCTGTCGTGTTTCGGTGAGTGAGTTTGTGACGACGCCCCGGCGCGACATGTTTCATCATCAATGGGGACGCGACTTTCCTCGTGTAGTATGCTAGATGTGCCGTGATGAGAGAGATTAAATTATTGTAGTTTTTTGGAGATTGAAAATGTCGAAAGAGTTCTGGAATCAAAAGTTTAATGGCGACGATTATCTGTACGGAACCCAACCTAACGCTTTTGTGAAACAACGCGTCCCCACGCTTTTAACTGCCGGACAAACAGTTGTTTGCCTGGGCGAGGGCGAGGGAAGGAATGCTGTGTGGCTGGCGGCGCAAGGCTATCAGGTTACTGCGGTAGAACAATCGGAAGCAGGAATCGCCAAGATTCAACGACTCGCCAGCGAACATAATGTGAAGGTTGAGACGGTACTCTCAAGTATCGAGGATTTCGCGCCAAAACAAACGTTTGATGCGGTCGTTCTGACCTATATTCACGCGCTTCCAGGGGATCGGGTGAGAATTCATGCTACCGCAGCACTGGTTTTAAGCGCTGGTGGTCGTGTATTCTTGGAAGCCTATACGCCCGAACAACGGCTTTTAGGTCGTACAAGTGGTGGGCCACAATCCGTCGAGATGCTGTTTACACCAGAGTTGCTGTCGCAGGACTTTCAAGCGTTCGACATTGAGTACCTTGAAGCGCTTGAGGTCGAGCTCGCTGAAGGGCCGGGGCATCAGGGATTGGCGAACGTTGTTCGGCTCATTGCTCGTAAAAAGTGAGACGTAAAAAGGCCTTTTTTCGAATTAGACGTTTCCGATGACAGGCGGCAATGTCTTGTCATTTTTGAAAACGAACCATGCACGCGTATGATGCGCAATGCTTGCGACGGTGAGTGCCGCCAGCAATCCAATCCAGATCCCGCGAGGGGACTCATGGAAATAGGCGTAGGCAACGACTGATGCGCCGACCAGCCAGAACGACAGGCTGGTGGCGATCAGTGCAAAGTTTGCCTCGCGCAGGCCGCGCAATACACCCATGCCGACGACTTGAAAGCCATCGACGAATTGAAAAACACCCGCGATCATCAGTAGTTGAACCGCCAAAACTACGACTTCGCCTTCTTGACCGTACAATGCGACGATTTTCTCGGGGAAAAGTAAGAAAATAGTCGCGGTTAAGACCTGAATTACGGCCACGATGATGATGCTGGCAAGCCACGCACGACGCGCACCCTGGCGGTCGCCCTTGCCAATAAGCTGTCCGATTCGAATACTAACCGCGAAGGATAGACCGAGTGGAATCATGAAAATCATCGATGTGGCGTTCAATGCAACCTGATGTGCCGCCAGTTCAAGATCCCCAAAGTGGCCCATCAAAAACGTCGTCATGGTGAAAAAGCCCATTTCCATTGCGACCGCACCGCCAAGTGGCAGACCAAGCACGATAAACTCTGTAATCGCTTTTTTGTCTGGCCGAATCGGCAGTAAAAACAAACCATAACGGCGGTATCGATGGCGTATTGCAACGTATGTTAGCAGCGCAATCAGACTCAACCAGTTGAGTGTTGCTGTTGCATATCCGGCACCGGCAACGCCCAGTTGTGGAAATCCCCACTGTCCAAAAACAAGCGCATAATCGAGCGGGATATTAAGTAGCGCGATAACCAGCGCGATTAACATCGAAGGCATCGTGTCGCCCGTTCCTTCGCAGAAATTGCGGAGTATCAAAAACCCAAGCTGTGCAGGAACTGTCCACATCATGGCCTTTAGATACGCGCCGGCGATCGCGCTCAGCGTAGCCTGCTGGCCCATCAAAAGGAGCATCGGTTCAGCAAATGCCAGGCATCCGATCAATAAAACGCTTAAAATAATCGAGAGCAAAAATGCCTGGCGCGTGTAGTGGCCTGCAAGTTTATAATCACGACTTCCGTGCGCCTGCGAGACGAGGGGAGATAATGCGCCCACCAGACCGATGATAATGACGAAAATAAATGTATAAAAACCGCCTGCAAGCGCAAGACCGCCCAGCGCTTCACGGCCGAGGCGGCCAACGATGACATTGTCGATGAAAACCATCACAATGCTCAGAAATTGCGCTGCCATGATCGGGAGCGCAAGTGTTATGGTTTTACGAATTTCAGACAGCATCGTGACTACGCTTTTCAGAAGGTGGGGACATGGCTGTGGATTAAAATTTGGGACGCCGTAGCTATAGCTTGCAGAAGGAAGGAGGGCGGATTAACTTCTCGCCTTGTTTTGCGGGCTTTCTATAGAGCATACGGCTTTACAAGGGAAGGTTGGAGAACACGTCCCGAAGCTGGATTATTAATCACTGTTCACGTCGTAGTATTTCAATTCCGAGGTTTTCGAGTCTGTCCGAACGTAACTATGATAATTCGTGGGCAGCCACTGCGG
>JBEBSM010000191.1:0-7501 GCA_040394315.1 Lujinxingia vulgaris | reverse complement strand
CCAGCCCCCATACACCGAGCGCGCCGCTGCCGGATCAATCGTCTGCCCCAGCCACATCGCGATCACCGCCGGCCCCACTCGCCCGCTCCGCACCGCTGGATGCCACAATTCCACATCCCAACCAGTCTCCAACTCCGCAGGCCAGCGCCACGTCCCCAGATCGTCGCCCGAAAACCAGCGGTCCGGACGCACCACATACGCACTCGAGCGCGGCGGCGCATGCTTCATCATTTCCACCGCCGACCAACCGTTCACACGATACATCGCCGCTGCCAACGCATAGCCCTCACGCGCCGCAAACCCGCGCTCTGCCTGCGCAATTTTCGCTTCCTCACCGTCACCCGTGCCGGAAACGCCATCAAACACGCCGCGAACCGCCGCATTTCGAAGCGCAACCTCCGGAAACCGCGCCATTTCCCCGGCATCGATCGGTTGATCTGCCTGCGCCAGCGCAATCTGCGCCGCGACAAACATCGCATCACCCAACGCCGACGCCTCCAGCGCAAGCGCCTCATCCCACGACTGCGCACCGCTCACCGCCCCAAAATACTCCGCGTTCAAGCCCCTGACCAACGCCAGCACGATCGCCAGCCGCAGCGTTTCACGATCCGCATGACCGTTCGCATACGTCAATTTACCCTCAGCCGCGTCATAGTGTGCGAACGTAGCCAGCGCACCATCCAAATCAGGCTTATCGACCGACGCACGCCCCATCAGCCCCGTAAAAATCGCCGCCCGATCTTCACGCACAGCCCTATTGATATCGTCGCTATTTGCATCATCAACATCGGGCCGCCCGACCGTCAGACGACTTACCGACTCCGCCACAAACATCGGTCGACGACCAAATTCACGATCGCGCAATGCCTCCACCCGCTCGATCAACACATCGGCCGCAAACGCCTCAAACTCCGGGCGCTGCACATCCGTCTGCACGTGCTTCACAATTTGATCCCCCGGCTCAATACGCTTCGTTCCGCGCTCACAACCCGTCAACAATACACAGACCGCCAGCCCGACAATCATTTTTCTATTCACGATATCCACAACCACTAACCCTGATCACGAAACGATTCTCCGGGCAACAACCCTGGAAAACCACGAATGCTCTCTCACTACCATCTATCGCTCTGGTACGAATGCAAAATTTCAGCTAACTTTATTCCGCTAACCTACATTATTATCCGAGCATAATGTGCAATCTAAAATGTCCTCACCCACAAAATCCGCAGCCCCCAACAACGCGTTTCAATATTATCTATGGCGACGCCATGTAAACCCAAGAGCTTTCCAGGGATTTTATCCGGAAGTGATCGCCACCGACGGCACGCACGTTCGCCGCCTGATAGCGCTTGACCGACAAATTCTCTATCAAGAATTCGACGACCCACAAATCGCCGGCCCGATCATCAAACGCGTAGAAGCAGGCGCAAACCAGGGCGTTCCACTCGTCGGTTACTCCATGATGAGCGCACAAGATTCGATGGCAATTTTGCAAACCGGCTCCGTCCAAGAACCCGGATGGCTTGCCTTTCCCGATCTGGAACGCACCCTCACCGGCCAACCTTCCACCATCCCGCCCACAACCACCAATGATCTCGGCCTGCGATTGCTGGCCGGTGGCGAAATCGCCTGGGAAAACCGAGAAATGCAGCTCTACGCAGCACTCGAACAACGCCACAGCCTCACACCCACACGGCACCCACTCCCAAACCTGCTCGACCACGTTGCCACCTGGACCCTGCACGCTACCTACGTGCACAACAACCAGATTACCCCGATCCGTCTGACCCGCAGAAACGCCCAGCACGCCACGCCAACACGCGTTGAAGCCCACCGCATCGAAACCCGATTCACCATCGACGCCAACATGTTTCGAGAATTCTCCCAGAAACCCTCGTTTCAAATTTGGTTCGAAATTCAACTGGAACGCACCCTGTTCTGTCTACCACAACAGTGGAACTCCAGTTGGATTGCCGTGCACCCCACGATGAATCCATAACACAGCGCAAATCGCTTAAACTTTACGCTTTGCCCTTGTTACCTATCTGTATGCGCTTATGATGCCGTAGCCGGCTGGCTCAATTTCGAAAACCAGTCCTAAAAACAGCCTTATTCAGCGCACAACGCGTCATAATTTGATTGTTTTAGAATCTAACTTGTTATGAACGATGGTTTTTACTTTTAAGTATGGAGCTTCGATGAATACCGAAATCTTTCGCGCTTATGACATCCGCGGCATCGCTGATACAGATATTACCAACGATGTCGCTGTGCAAATTGGCCGCGCCTTCGCGACAATGACCACGCGCTCCTGTGGCACTGCGCCAAGAATCGGTATCGGTCGCGACGCTCGAGAATCCAGCGACCGCATCTTCGAATGCCTGCAACGTGGAATGCTTGAGGCCGGCGCACACGTCGTTAACCTCGGCATGGTCCCAACGCCCCTTGTCTCCTTTGCAGCCTACACCCAGCAGCTCCACGGAGCCGTACAAATCACCGGCAGCCACAATCCCGGTGAGTACAATGGCTTTAAGATGATGATTGGCAAGGACACCTTGCACGGAGATACCATCCAGCAAGTTCGACAACTCATCGAAGATGGCGATTTTGTCACTGGCCCAAACCTCGGCACCAGCGGCCTGCCCGAACTGCGCAAGCACTACATCGAATGGGTTCGCGATAACATCAAAATGGGCTCAAGAAAGCTGAAAATCGCCGTCGATTCCGGCAACGGCGTCGGTGGCGTTGTCGCCCCCACGCTTTTGCGCGATGCCGTCAGCTGCGAAGTCGTCGAACTCTTCAGCGAACCCGATGGATCTTTCCCAAATCATCACGCCGACCCGACCGTTCTTGAAAACCTTCAAGACCTCATCGTCGCCGTCAAAAAAGAAAAATGTGATTTCGGCGTTGCCTACGACGGCGATGCAGACCGCATCGGCGTCGTCGACGAAAAAGGCGACGTGATCTGGGGCGACAAGCTCATGATCCTCTTCAGCCGCTACGTCTTAAAAGAAAACCCCGGCGCCACGATCATCGGCGAAGTCAAATGCTCGCAAACACTCTTCGATGACATCGCCAAAAACGGCGGCGTTCCCATCATGAGCCGCGTCGGCCACAGCCTCATCAAAGCCGCAATCAAGGAAACCGACGCTCACCTCGCTGGCGAAATGAGCGGTCACATCTTCTTCAACGACCGCTTCTTCGGCTTCGACGACGCTCTCTACGCAACCTGCCGACTGGTCGAAATCCTCTCCAATACCGACAAAACCCTCAGCCAACTTCTGGCCGACGTTCCCGTCACCTTCGCCACACCCGAACTACGCCGCGAATGCGCCGAATCCGTCAAATTCCAGATCCCCTCACTCGTCGCAGACATCTTCAAGAGCGACTACGAAGTCAACACGATTGACGGCGTCCGCATCAACTTCAAAGACGGCTGGGGACTCGTCCGCGCCAGCAACACCCAACCCGTACTCGTCATGCGCGTCGAAGCCCAGTCGCCTGAAGACCGTGACCGCTATCTGAAAAAACTCGAAGACGCCGTCACCAAAGCCGAGTCGTCCCTCCTCTGATCTTTCCTGAACACCGCCCACAAAAAAGGCCGCTCACAAGCGGCCTTTTTTGTTATCAATCACACTTCAAATGCTGAATTTCGACCGCATTACGGCGTTTGAGCCGCCACAATTCCCTCGTCCTTGCCTGCGATTTCAACACGATACATGACCGTGTTTTGCTCCAGCACAGCCTGAGGAATTTGATCGAAGATCAACGTAAACGCCGCCGCCGTATTCTCTTTCAGCGGTGCCGAAGACTTCGGCAACAACGCCAACGCTTCCTGCGGACTTTGCACAGCCTCAAGATCTGCCGGACTCACCTTACCGCCCAAAAACCCGGTCGTTTCCAACAAAACACGGCCCTCATCATTAAGCACCAGGCCACGCAATTTCACGCCCGAAAACACCTGTGAATCGCGGTTCCGAACCTGCCCGCGCAACACCAGCACCTTACCGGCCGCGTCGGACTTTCCTGCATTCTTACCTTTGCCAGCCACCACAACACCATAGCTGGCAAGTTCTGCAAAAACGCTCTGCACTTCGATCGGATTTTCCACCGACGCTACCACAGCCGGCGCTGCTTCCACACCCGTGCGCGGCGTATACCCGCCCTGACCAAAAGCCACCTTGACCATGGAGCCAAACTGTTTGAAATCGACCATTCCGTCGTTTTTAGCAGCCACAAACCCCACGAAACCGGCACCGATCAAAAGCACAAACACCGTGCTCAAAAGCAATTTCACGCCCGTCGAACCACCCAGATCGTCGGTGGAAACATCGTCCACTGCCCACGATTCCGCCACCGGCTCAAGCACACGCGCAGGCTGCGAAACCGCATTCGACACCACGTCTGCCCCACGACTTCCAGAACCACGACTACCCGGCACCGCCGGCTTCGTTGGCTTTTTCGCGGCAACAACCGTCGTTGCAACCACCCCAGCTACAACTGCGCCGCCCACATCGACACGTTCACGCTCCGGATCGAAATACGGCCCATCATGCTGAAAACTGTCATCGATAAAATCCTCCGGCGCACCGAGAAACTCATTTCCCTGCACCGCAAACGGCGCTGCTGCAGGTGCCGCAGGCGCTGCAACAACCGCAGGCGCTGCAACAACCGCAGGCGCTGCAACAGCCGCAGGCATAGCAACAGCCGCTGCAACCTCAACAGGCTCGGCCTGCGCCGCCTCAACCGCCATCGGCGCATCAAACTTTGCAAAAAGACCGTCCGACGACACATCCGCCGCATGTTCTACCGACGCCACCGGATCCGACAAAAACGGCGCATCCACCTGACTTGTTTGCTCAATATGAGCCTGCAAATCCGACGGAATATCCGCACCAACCGTCACCGCAGCGACCGTCGCCTCTTCAATATCCGCCGCAAGCTCTTCGCCAATGCTCCCAAAAGCACTGCGCTTGCGCGGCTTCAAATCCAGACCGGTATGAGGAAACGGATTGAAACTAGGCTTTGGAATTCCACCCGAAATCCCACCGCTCTCTGCCAATTTCGCCTTTTTGTCCGCAAATGCGGCCGCAAAACTCGGCATCTTCTCAGGCTCCGCCGCCTTTTCTTCGACCGCGTCGGCAACCCCTTCATCAGAAACATCAGAAACATTAAAATTATCCGAATCACCCGCCGCGTCTTCCGGCTTCTCGATCACAATCTCTGATGACGCAGCCGTTGGCATCCCAAAAGACGTCCGGTTGCCGGCCTCATTAAAAAGATCGCTGCCATCCAGACTGATTTCAGAACTTTCCTCCATCGACTCGATAGGCTCGGACTTCTCACCCTCATGATTCGCCTGGCTTTCGGATTCTTCCCCGACGCCATCTTCGCGATCTTCGGCCTGATAGAAAATTTCGCTCTCACCGTCCGCAGTACTGCGCACACGAAAAACATGGCTGCAGCGCGAACAGCGCAGCTTAATTCCACTCGAAGTGACGCGACTTTCAGGAAGTTTGAAGCCGGTGGAGCAATCCGGGCAACGGATAATCATTGCTTACGCCTCTTTGATTTGAACGAAATCGCTAATCGGACAGATGTACTTTACACGAAACAGCCGCAACCCCCGAGCTACTCAGGTGTTACGGCTGCACTTTACTACCTCTCGCCAGTTCTTCCAATCAGAAGTCCAGACCACCGGCAAAAGTAAACTGATTCACAGTCTCACCCAGCACGCCTTCCAGCGTGAAATTCAAAATCCACACGTTCAACCGCAATCCGGCAAAAAACCGATCGACCTGAATCGTCTTTTGACCAAATACAAACTCAGGACTGAAGGTCTCCGACAAATTATCCGGATTATACTGCGGCGGACGCGGATCTTGCGGATACGCATTCAACACCCGGCTTGAACCCACGATATAAAGCTGCTGATAACCCACATACGGAGTCAATCGCATCACACCCGAAATACTAAATCCTTTCGAAATCGATACGTCCCAGCCCGCCGTCAACATGTTCAGATCGGTTGCGCCCATCAGCGTATTTACCGTGCCGCGAACTGCAACGTCCGGGAAATAATAAAATCCCTCGTTCAGCGCCCACTTCACGTCCGCACCCATCGTGAACATTTCACTCGCGAACAAATACGCCATATTACCGGCGACCTCGAACGAGAACGGCAAACCCTTGCGGATCTGCAAATGTCCCGTCAGCAAGGACGACGAAGGATTTCGATTCTCAACGCCTTCTTGCCAGTGCTCTTTTTGATTATCAATCGTAGAAAGGCTCGTCATCATCACAAATGCAAAGCCCGCCTCACCCAGTGTATCTGCCGGCCCAATAAAGCGCGGTGCAAGTACCTGGCCCAGATCTAGCAAAAGATCTTCGTAGAGCTTTACGTTCGGCTCCACAATCCCACACGCATGCGTGCAGTTCGGACTGCTTTTTGGATTAAACGTCGCAAATCGCGACAAGACCAGATCGTTATCGCCAGCGCTTGCAGGAGCCGCAAAACTCTGAAGCGTCAGTGCGCACAACACCGCGGTGAGGATGTGCATCTTTCGTGTCATGAAACAAACCTCTAACGGAGCGCTGCGCCGGGCAGGTCAACATCAACATCAACTTCAAGATCGGCGAACGCTTTCAATGAAACATACAGACAAGTCATACCAACTATTGATCAAGATCGTACTACCAAGGCACATCTTAATCGTCAAGTTTGGCTGAATAACTACGCCAGACTATCCATTTTTATGCCATTTTATCATCCGATCTTTACGACCCTCGACCCATTGCTACGCACGACAACCAACATGTACACTTATGTCGGCTTAGGTTCCAGCGCGTCTTGCGTTTAACTTACCCCTATCAGGAGCCTTGAACCCCTCCCGATCCAGTATCCGCCCTCGTTTCCATCTGTAGCCCGTCGTAGGTACGTATCGTGTTTCAACCATTCTCCCGCTCCAACCGAAACCCGTCGAAAGATCCACTGATCAACCCGGATCACAACTTCTCACTTCGCTCCGTGTACCGCGCAAATCCGAGCCTCGGCCATCCATTCCACTGGCTGGAAGCCGGCTGGCACAACCCCCAACCCGTCATCATGCTCCACGGCCTGATGGCCCACTCCATGGCTTATCGCCGCGTAGCCCAGGCACTCGCCGCACGATACCACGTCATCATTCCCGATCTCCCAGGCCACGGACGCGATCACAGCTTTCACGCAAGCTCCGTCACGCCCGATATCGCATCCTTCGCCGAATGGTTCAGCCTGCTACTCGACACCGTCCAGGATTCCATCCGCATCACCAAACCAGAGCTAGATCCCGCCACCCTGCCAAACATCCACCTCGTCGGCCACTCCCTGGGCGCAATTTTATCCTTCGCCACCACCGCACGCCCACAAGACAACGATCGCCTCTCGTCGCTAACCCTCGTCAGCCCCGGCCTGCACCTCGAAGTCCCACGCTGGGCACCCAACATCGTCAAACGCCTG
>JBEBSM010000190.1:0-7502 GCA_040394315.1 Lujinxingia vulgaris | reverse complement strand
AAGTGGCGGAAACATTAGACATGTGGACGTCTCAGAGACGGGAGCGGGCCGCGTGTAGTTACGGTGGTGAGGACCGTTGTAGGAATTGCTGCGGTACGTTAGACAATAGTGCCGCAAATTTGCAGCAAAACGATGTTCTATAAACAGTGACGAAAATCAGCCGAAGCGATGACGAATGCAACGACTTTTTGAAGCCTTTCATGATGCAGGGAAAGAACTTTTTTTGGTGGGAGGCGCCGTACGTGATTTGATGCTGGGCATTGACCTCAAATATCTTGACGATCTGGACTTTTGTACCAATGCACGGCCCGAGGAGTCTCTGCAGATAATAAAGAATGCTCGATTTACGCATTACGATGTTGGGATCGAGTTCGGGACGGTCGGAGCGGTTTTGCAGGGGCCTCGCGACGAGGGGTTTCCGAAGGATTGCCAGGTAACGACGTATCGTTCCGAAGAATTTTATCGGCGGGGTAGTCGACATCCAGTCGTGAAGTATGGCGATACCATTGATCAAGATCTGGGGCGGCGTGATTTTAGTATCAATTCGATGGCCATGGATGCGGCGGGAAACCTGATCGATCCGTATGGTGGGTTGGACGATCTGAAAAAGGGGATCTTACGTGTTGTGGCCGATCCGCTAGAGACGCTGGCCGAAGATCCGTTGAGAATTTTGAGAGTCGGTCGTTTTGTGAGTCGGCTTGGATTTACGGTCGACGAGCGGCTTGAAGCCGCGGCGTTCGACCGTGCTGAACATATCCTGGATATCAGTCGTGAGCGCTGGCTTCAGGAAATGACGAAGATGTTGAAAGGCGAGTATGTGGCGGTGGCGCTGCGCTTTTTGCATAAGGTTCGAATATTGGGGATACTGCTTCCAGAAGTAGCGTCGCTGGTTGGGTTTCATGAATCCAGTGATGTGCATCACAAAGATATCTGGGAGCACACGTTGCAGGTGATTGAGCAAGCTCCCAAGCGTGATGCTTTGTGCTGGGCTGCGTTATTGCATGATGTGGGTAAGGTATGGACGCGTGTTGTGGATAGTGACGAGCAGACCGTGACCTTTTATCGTCATGAGCAACAGGGGGCCCTGCTTTTTGAGGGGATTGCGCGGCGTTTTGCACTTGATAACGCGACTGCAAAAGAGGTTGCGTTCATTATTCGTCATCATGGTCGTACGCCGCAGTATGAAACGAACTGGTCGGATGCGGCGGTTCGCCGACTTGTGCGCGAGTTTGATCCCTACGTGGACAGTATGTTGGAGTTTGCGCGGGCAGATCTGACAACGGGTATTGATACCAAACGTAGCGAGGCGCTGGCGCGGTTGGAAAGTTTGACGGAACGCATAGAGGCTCTGAAAGCGGCGGATAATTTGCGGCCTGTTTTACCGTCTGGAATCGGCGGAGCGTTGATGGCGAGCCTTGGTTTGAAGCCTGGTCCGAAGATCGGTGAGTTGAAAAGTTTGTTAGAAGAACACATCATCGACGGCCAAATTGAAAGTGGGCGAGAAACAGAGTATTATCTCGCGTACCTGAAAGAGAATGAAGCGCAGCTCTTGCGCGAATCTTGGTAATGACCGAATACTATTCGATAGAACCTATTCATAGATAACGCTTATCGACGAGAATACCGCCCATGTTCGATGAAATGCCCGACAATGCGTTTGCTTCCCGATTTTTCCCGAAGGTGCTCCGGACCTGGCGTCCATTTCATTCACTGATTATTTTGTCATTGTTGTTGGCATCCTGTGCCGGAGACGGGTGTGACTGTGCGGGATTTGAAGCCCGTTCTTATCCAGCTGTGCATTATAACACGACTGTGCCTGTAAGCGGTCAAGTGCGGATAACGAAGGGCGGACTGGATTTTCTGGGTAAAGAAATGCCCAATTTGATTACCAGTGTGATGCCGGATGGGCTGAACTTTTGCCTTCCTAAATCAACCGGTGGGGATCCTGAAATGTGTCATAAAGGCGAGGTTTGTGATGATGGTACCCCGGGGTGCCAGTTGTCGATGTCGCTGGAAGACACAAAACTTACCGCGACGCCGGTGGATAAGTTGATACTTAATCTGACAGTTGGTGATGTTGATGATGAACTAAGTATTAAGACAAAAGTAGCGGTTATCGGCACGATCGATTGCAAAGTGAAGCTGCACAAAAACGGTGCATCGAATCAGCCGGCGCGGATCCCCGCGACGATTCCTCTTCAGTTTAAGATCGATCAGAGCAGTCCGACAAAAGATATTAAAATTGAACTCGGCGAGATTGATGCCGATATGCAGGATCTGGGCTTTACACTGAGCGGTGGTGCTAAGTGTACCATGGTGAACATCGGCGCACAGTTTGTGAAAGGCATGGTCAAGAACATGGTGAGCGAGCAGCTCGATTCCATGGTCGGTGGCATGCTTGATTCGCAGCTTTGCCAGACCTGTGGAGACGGACTTGCAGCATGTCCGGGGAATTCAACCTGTAATGAGGATGAAGGGATTTGTAAGTACAACGCTACGCAAGAATGTGTAGCGCGTATGCTTGGCGTTGAGGGTGGGCTGATGCTGGGAGAGCTGCTCAGCGGTTATACGCAGGCAACGGACGCGAGCGTGGATGTGATGGTTCGCGCGGCGGACAAGTTTAAGGTGGACGACGGTTTAACGCTCGGGTTGCGTACGGGATTTCAGCCAGAGGAGTTTTCGCGCTGTGCGCCGGTCGATCCGAGCACCCGTCCGGTGTTTACCGAAATTCCATTCTCGCCGACGATTACAGGCAATGTGCGACCCGGATCCAATACACCGTTTATGCTGGGCTTTGGTCTACATAAACGCGCACTCGAACATATGATGTGGTCAACCTGGGCTAGCGGTGGGCTGTGTCTGAAGATTTCAAGCGATACGATTGATATGCTTTCGACCGCAGCGATTGGTATTTTTGTGCCGACTGTGTCGCGAATGGCCGATGGGAATCGCGCGCTTTACATTCAACTTGCACCGCAAAAAGCGCCGAATATCGTGTTGGGAGCGAACAAATTGCGTCAGGTCGGCAACAAGATGGAGATTGAGGAGGGCCTGTTTACGCTCGACTGGAAGGATGTAGATATTCACATGTACGGCTTTGTACAGGAGCGGTACGTGCGGTTGTTTACGCTGCGATCCGATCTGTATTTGCCGATTGCGATGAGTCCTGATGGCAATGGCGAGCTTAAAATCGCGATTGGAGAGATCGACAAGGCGATCAAGAATATTCGGCCGATGGCGCACGACCTGATGGCTGAAGATACGGCGAAGCTCGAGTCGTTGTTGCCGACTCTGCTCGGTCTGGCGCTGCCGATGTTAGGCGATATGTTGAATCAGTCGTTCGCGCTGCCGGATGTGATGGGCTACAGCATTGTCCTTGAACAAAATGATATTACGAGTGTGGATAACAATACGTTTATCGCACTGTTTGCTGACCTGAAAAAGAGCACTTCTCCGATGGTGGCTAGTGTCACCGGTATCGTGCAGGACTATCAGGTTGATGTGAGCAATGTATTGCCGTCGGGTGTTGTGCGGCCGGTTGTGACGCTGGATATGGTCGGTGTGAATGATACGATGGCTTTTCAAGATGCCAGTGATCTGGAGTTTAGCTATCGGGTAAATGATGGGCTTTGGAGTCTTTATCAGCCGACGTCTAAACTCGTGATTGCCGATCCTGTTCTGGTTTTGCAGGGAGAACACGTCGTTGAGGTTCGTGCTCGTTTTGCAGGGCGCGCCGAAAGTGCTCAGATGGTGCCGACGAGATTGCCTGTTGTGGTCGACTTTTCTGCTCCCACGCTTTCTATTGAACGCGCTGGCTCGCAGTGGAAATTACTGGGCGAAGATGTCACCGATAGCGCTGAGCAGATGGTTTATCGTCATCGTGTAGTTGGCGACGGGAAGATCGGAGATTGGTCGGCTTGGTCGTCTGAGGATCTGATTAACCTGGATGAAAGCAAATTGCCCGATACCTTCCGAATCGAGGCAGAGGTTCGAGATCGGGCCGGTTTTGAAGCGAAATCCGAATATACCGTTCACAACAATGCTTTGGAATCGGCTGTGGCTGATTCGAGTGCACCTGCGGCGTCCGGTTGTGGTTGCGCAGCGACCGGCTCTGGCGGACAGAGCGGAAACCTGGTGGCGTTTTTGTTGGTTGGTCTTGGGCTGATGATTCGACGTAGAGCAGGCGTTGTAATGAAGAATCGCTTGAAAAGTAGCAGTGTTGGTTTGATTTTGATTGCGTGCATGGCTCTGTTTTTTGGCGCGGGATGTAGCGATGCGCCGTCGGGAAGCACGGATAAGCAAAAATGTGAGGAAGGCTGCCTGGAAGGGTTTGTGTGTCGGGCTGGAACTTGTGTTCCTCAGGCATGCTCGGAAGACACGGATTGCACGAGCGGCGGGATTTGCCGTGATGGCAGTTGCCAGGCGACGTGCAGTGCAAATTCCGAATGTAGTGAGCTGGATTGCGGTCCAGATCAGGTCGGCACGTGCAGTGAAGGCGGATGCGAATGCAAGGATTTTTGCGGTGGTACGAGTTGTGGTGAGGGAGAATTCTGCTGCCATGACAGTAATGCGTGTCAGGCACTTCCGGATGCATGCGCCGGTGTTACTTGTGAAAAGGGAATGGCACCGGTGGTTAAAAATGCCGGTATGGGCGACAGCGCGACCTGTGCAGTAAGTGGCGCGGAGTGTGCGTGTGAGAAATTGCCGCCACTCGCGGTGGGTATGCACGGTGCGTACTCTTCGATTGCCTCCAATTCAGTGGCCGATGTTACTGCAGTGGCTGTTTACAACAGTACTTACCACGATCTGATGGTTGCAACGCTGGACGGCGCTCTAAAACCGACCTGGTATACAGTCGACGGAATTCCTGCAAACGGTGAAGTCACGGGTGCCCTGGATGGGCCACGTGGTGGAATTCGTGAAACGGGTGTGCGGGTTGGCACGTACACCGCTACGGTGGTCGATAAGAGTGGACATCTGCACGTGTTTTACCGGGATACGACCAATAAGGCGTTGAAATACGCTCGTGGAACGAACAATCAGGGCGCATACACTTTTGCGAACGTCACGCTGGATGCCAGGGATGATGCAGGTTTTTGGAATACTGCGCTGTTGGTCGATGACACGATTCACCTCGTGTATACGGCGCGTGAAGGCACTGAAAAGAGCGAGATTCGTACACTTCAGTTTGATGCATCGACTGCAATGGATGCGTTGCCGACAACACCGACCGTTTTGTATCAGTCGACAGTGCAACGCGAGCCAGAAGAAGTACCTTCCACGTCGCCTGGTTATATTCAGTCAACGGGATTGTTCAATCAGTTGACGAAGACTCCCGATGGTATGTTGCTCGTGTTTTATGACCACAATCTTGAGAATGTTGCATGGATTGAATACACGAATAACAGCTGGGAGCTGCCGCAGTTTTTGGGAATTCCGTCGGGACCGTATGTGTCCGGAGCAATCGATACCAACGGCAAGCTTCACCTGGCTTATATGGATACAAACGCAAAAACACCGGCGCTTGTGTATTGGACGCAAGGATCTGCAACGCAGGTTATTATGGACGGCAAGCGCGATGACGCCGCTGGTTGGGTGTTGTCAGATATTGGTGAAGGCGTGTCGCTTCGTTTGATTGGTGATGAACGCATTCAGGTTTTGTTCCAGGATACGACACGACACACGTTGTATACTTCGACGTTGACAGCCAATGGCTGGGCCAAGAGTGCGTTGGCTGCACTTGGCAGCCCGTATGCAGGATCGCGTGGTTTTTTTGGCACGATGATGATCGATACTGGAGCATCCATTGCGGTTGAGTACGTGATCAATAATCAGCGTAAGCCCGCTGAGGGATTCCCTGTATTTCATCGTCTTCACTAATTATCTGGACTAATTATCTGGAGTAATCATCTGGCGTAAGAAGGCAGGGAGTCCGACTTTTCTCGGGCACCCTGCCTTTCGCTTTCGCGATGATCGCAACAACGACTCGCCGAAACTTCTCGTAGCGAGTGATGAATTTACTGTTAATGCAGGGGGATCGATGTTTGGGCTGATGAAATTGCAGCCTGTTTTTTTTCTTTGTTTGTCAGCGCAGGTTATTGCCTGCGTAATAAGTTAGAGAATGGAAATATGGCCGGCGGGAAATGGCATTTTCGATCCGTGATAGGACTAGATGTGTTACCCTCTCAGAGACGGGAGCGGAGCTAGTATCTATCAGCCATTCGGTGTTATTCTGAGCCGGACGATTGTGATTTTATATCAGTTTTGTCTTCGGAAGTTGTCGGGAAAATCTCAGTAAGAATCAGTAAGACAGACGGCTATTCGGGCCGGGTTTGGTGATGAGGCAAATTTGTATCGGTTTTTTTTCTTAGCGCTGGTGGGGCTGTTGGGTTTCACGCTCCAGATGGGATGTAAGGAACCGAAGCTGCAGGAATGCCCGATGTGTCCGGCTGGTACGACGTGTAATGTTGATCGGGGGCTATGTGAAGAAAGTGTGCTCGCGAGCTTTGATGAGGATGTGATTCCTGGCCGCGCTGTACGCATTGCGCTCGATGGTGAGCGCGTGGCGGTGGCGAGTATTGATCCGCAATCGAATAGTTTGTTGGTAGGGGTTGTAACGCCGTCGACGCGTGAATTTCACGTATTGCAGCGGTTTGCACGAATCGAGGGGAAACGTCTGGCGATGGCGTCGTCTGATGCATTGGTAGCGGTGGCGTGGCTTGAGGAAACAGGGATTTATCAGGTAGCGATGCGTCGTCGTGGGGCTGCGAATCACTCGTGGCGGGCTGCGTTGGTAAGAAACCCAACGGAAGCGGAAGCCCCGCCGCTGTATGAAGGATCCGAGGAATTTGCGCTGTCGATTGACGAACAGGGCGGGATTCACCTCGCGTTTCAGGACCGAAGGCTGCGGACGCTGCGGTACATGAACCGCACCGACGAGTCTGCGGACTGGGTGGTCGAAACGATAGATGATGGTTTTGCTCAGGTGGGACCGGCCGTTTGTAGTCGGGAGCGCCGTCAGTCGGTACGGCTGGGCGTGGGTGTGGAGCCTGATATTAAGGTTCGTGGCAACGAAATGTACGTGGCCTATCATGATGCCGATTGCGGCGATCTACGTCTTGCGCGGCGCGTAGAAAATCAGTGGATCGTCAGTGTGGTGGATACCGGTGGAATCGATATCGACGCGATGCGTTTGCACGAGCGGGGCGTTGCGGGACGTTTTCCGTCGCTGGCGTTTGACAGCAAAGGGCGCATCGGACTTGCATATCAGGATGTATCGCGTGGTCGCGTATTATTTACGTCAGCGCGCGACGGTATTTTCAATATGCAGGAGGTCGATCCGGGCATTGAGCGGGATGAATCGTCGCAGTTGCAAAAGCAGCTTGTCGGCGCGTTTACACGTCTGGCGTTCGATGAGTTTGATATTCCGCGCGTCGTTTATATGAACGCGACCAGTACGCATTTACGAAGTGCGCATCGGCTTCAGGACAGCAATGGGCAGG
>JBEBSM010000189.1:0-7520 GCA_040394315.1 Lujinxingia vulgaris | reverse complement strand
CCGTGGGCCTAAACCCCACGCGCGTGCCGCACGGGTTCCCCCCGCCCCCCCGGTGCCGCGCGTTTGGGGGGGGGGTTGCGGTGTGGTGGGCAGAGGTGTTGGGTGGTTTGCGGTTTTTGGAAAAGCGAAAACGGATGAACGAGTGCCGTGGGCGTGTTTTTTAAATAAAAAACGTGTGAACGAGCGTGGTTGGCGTGGTTATTGATAATTTTCGTAGAGAGTAAAGATATGAAGGTCATGAAGTTGGTGTGGGTTTTGGTGTTGGCGGCGGTGGCGTTGGGTGGGTGTCAGCGGGATAAAGCCAAAGCGGTGGTGGCGTCGGTGGAAAGTGTGGTTGAGGAAAAGCAAGTTCTGGCGGGGTCGCCGGAGGGTAGTGTGCGGGCGGGTTTCGAGCGTGAATTGCTGGCGGCGTACCCGGAGGGTGCGCCGGAGGTGGTGGGGACGCGGAAGTTTGTGATTCGGGCGGCGCCGACGGAGGTGCAGCAGTTTGATGGGCGGATGCTTAAAGTGTGGGCGTATAATGAGCAGGTGCCGGGGCCGGTGTTGCGGGTGAAGTTGGGGGAGGAAGTTGAGGTCGAGTTGCAGAACGATTTGCCGCAGGCGACGACGATTCACTGGCATGGGGTGCGGGTGCCGAATGCGCAGGATGGGGTTCCGGGGGTGACGCAGGATGCGGTCGAGCCGGGTGAAAAATTTACGTATAAGTTCGTGCCGAAGGATGCGGGGACGTTCTGGTTTCATCCGCATCATCAGTCGGCGGAGCAGGTGGGGCGTGGGTTGTATGGGGTGTTGATTGTCGAAGACCGCGAACCGCTGCCTTATGATCGTGATGAAATGTGGGTGCTGGATGACTGGCGGTTGGGGGCGGATGGTCAGATCGATCCGCGTTTTGTGACGCGTCATGATTTGTCGCATGACGGTCGGTGGGGGCAGGTGATTACGGTGAATGGCGATTCGGGGCAGCAGATGGATGTTCGGCCGGGTGAGCGGATTCGGTTGCGGTTGCTGAATTCGTCGAACGGGCGCGTGTATCAGCCGGATTTTGCGGGGTTGGATGCGCGGGTGATTGCGGTGGATGGCATGTATACCGGGCGGCCGATGGAGCCTGGGAAGTTTGTACTGGCGTCGGGCAATCGGTTGGATCTGGATATCGTGATTCCGGCGGATGCGGCGGGGAAAGATTTTCAGATTGTGGATCGATTTACGCGGCGGCCGAATCTGCTGGCGACGGTGCGGGTGCGGGGTGATGTGGTGAAAACTGCGGATTTTGAGGCGCCGTCGAATCCGAATATGCCGAAATGGGTTGGTGCGGAGAAGGAGTCTGTGGATGTGACGTATGTTCTGGATGCGCGTCGTGGCGGCGAGCATGGGATTGAGTGGACGATTAATGGGAAGGTCTGGGGTGAGCATGAGGCGACGCCGCTTGTGGCGGGGTTGTGGACGCGCGTGCGGTTTCAGAATGATTCGCACCGGTTGCATCCGATGCACATTCACGGGCAGTTTTTTAAGGTGATTGCGCGTAATGGGCAGGCTGTGGATGAGCCGAATTTTCACGATACGATTTTGTTGCGGGGCAAGGATGTGATCGATGTGGCGATGGTTCCGTTAGATTGGGGGCATTGGATGATGCATTGCCATATTTTGGAACATGCGGAGGCGGGGATGATGACGACGTTGGAGGTGGGGGCTGGGGCTGATTGATGTGTTTGGAGGTGTGTCGAAGGCTTTTTTGGCTCACGCGAAGACGCGAAGGCGCGAAGAAAAGCACTACAAAGGCACACCAAAAGCCTCGCGTGAAGCCGTGAAGGGTGCGAAGAAAAGCACTACAAAGGCATACTAAAAGCCTCGCGTGAAGTAGCGGGAAGCCAAACGCGTTAGCTCGGCTGCCTTCGGATAAGCTTGCAGACGTTTCTTTGGATTAATGATGATGGTCTGAATGATCATGGTCAGATTCTGGAAACGGTTCGTTAGAAACGCCGACGCCATAGCGGTAAACGAGTTCGGCACCTCGGTCGGAGCCAAGTGCCATTACCACAACCAGCACGAGTGACAGCGCCAACAGTCCAATCCGCCAGCGTCCATGTTCGTGTCGCTTCCACCAGGCAAGGCCAGTAATCGACAGCGACAGGACACTTGCCGCAATCATAAAATCACGATGATTATGAACCAAATCATGCCCCGGCGAGTCGTGCCCGAGTAGCTCTGCAGCCCACCAACCAAAACCGAGTGCCCAGACTGCGCCAATAATCCCCAGCGTGTGCATCCAGAGTCCAAAAGTCCAAACCTTGCCATCAACGCCCGCACGCTCAAGCTCGAAAGGTAGATGTCTGACTGAACAAAAAACACCCGAATCTCCGAAAAAAGCCAAAATAGCCTTCCAGGCTGCTGTGCAACCTTCCCGGGATTTGCAAGAGTCGCTTCAGGCGACAGGCAACCTTCCCGCAAACTCCCGCAGCCCTGCGCGGCAGCCCGGCAACCTTCCCGGGATTTGCAAGAGTCGCTTCAGGCGACAGGCAACCTTCCGGCAAACGCCAGCACCCTTGCCTGGCTGCCTGGAAGGCTTCCTAGGAATCCAAACATCCTTGAACAGCGCACTCTACGCGGGTTTGCGCGTTTCTTGTTGGTTACGCAGCCCTGGCAACGACAACCGACGGCGTCGCTTCCACCGGTGACTTAAATCCGCGTAATCGAAGCGCGTTGCCAAGTACAAAGATGCTGGAAAGAGCCATCGCGCCGGCCGCGAAGATTGGCGACAAGAGGATTTCCCACGCCGGATAAAGCACGCCGGCTGCGACCGGAATCAGGGCTGCGTTGTAGGCGAAGGCCCAGAATAGATTCTGGTGGATGTTGCCGATCGTCGCGCGCGACAACGCAATGGCGGTGGGTACACCCATCAGGCTGCCCGACATCAAGACCACGTCGGCGGCCTCGATGGCGATATCGGTGCCGGTGCCGACGGCCAGGCCGACATCCGCTTCGGCCAATGCAGGCGCGTCGTTGATACCGTCTCCGACAAAGGCGAGCTGTCCGTGCTCGGCTTTTAGCTTGCGGACCGCGTCGACCTTGTCGGCTGGCAAAACCTCGGCGATGACTTCGTCGATGCCAAGCTGGCGAGCGATGGCTTCGGCGGTGCGCTGGTTGTCGCCGGTGATCATGACGACTTTTAGGCCCAGTTTGTGAAGCGCATCGATGGCTGCCGGTGTGGTTTTTTTGATCGGATCGGCAACCGCAACGATCGCAGCCAGTTTGCCATCGATGGCGGCGTAAAGAGGCGTTTTTCCTTCGTTACCCAGGCGCTTAGCGCTGTCCGCAAAAACCTCCACATCCAGGCCAAGTTTGCGCATGTAGCGGTCCGCTCCGATCTCAACCAACGCGCCGTTTACCTTTGCTTTTACGCCAAAACCGGTGATCGAATCGAAGTCCGTGATATCGGGAACTGCAATTCCCTCGTTTTCAGCGGCTTCGACGATGGCGCGCGCGATGGGGTGCTCGGACTGGGCTTCCACTGCAGCGATCAGGGCCAGCACGTTCTTGCGCTCGAAACCGTCGGTGATTACGAGGTCCGTCAATGTCGGGTGGCCCTCGGTCAGTGTTCCGGTCTTATCCACGGCGACAACCTTTGCATCTTTCAGCAATTGCAGTGCTTCGCCTTTTCTGAAAAGCACGCCAAGCTCTGCACCGCGTCCGGTACCGACCATGATCGAGGTCGGCGTCGCCAGGCCCATGGCGCACGGGCAGGCAATGATCAAAACAGCCACAGCATTGACGAGTGCAAACGTCAGTACTGGATCGGGACCAACGGCCAGCCAGACCAAAAACGTCACGACGGCAACGGCCATCACAACCGGCACAAAACGCATGGTCACCTTGTCGACCAGCGCCTGGATAGGCAGTTTTGAGCCCTGCGCCTGTTCAACCATGCGGATGATTTGCGAGAGCACGGTTTCGCCACCGACCGCCGTTGCGCGAAAAGTGAGTGCGCCTTTTTGATTCACGGTGCCACCGACCAACTTACTGTCCACTGTCTTCACCACCGGAATCGGCTCGCCGGTAATCATGGATTCATCGACATAACTCTGGCCGCTTACGACATCCCCATCGACCGGAATCCGCTCACCCGGGCGGACGAGGATGATGTCACCGGCTATAACGTCGGCGATTGGAATCTCGATATCTTTGCCATCGCGCTGAACCCGCGCGGTTTTTGCCTGCAATCCAACCAGTCGCTGAATTGCCTCCGAAGTGCGGCCTTTGGCGCGAGCCTCCAGAAAACGGCCCAGCAAAATCAGTGTGACAATCACAGCGGCCGCCTCGTAATAAACGTTGACGGTGCCCGGCGGCAGCAATTTCGGTAAAAACGTCGCGACCAGCGAATAGGCGTAGGCGGCGAGCGTACCGACTGCGACCAGCGAGTTCATGTCGGGGGCAAGACGAAACAGCGCTGGAATCCCCTGTCGGTAAAAGCGAAGTCCCGGCATCGCCAGCACGAGCGTTGTTAGCACGAACTGAATATACCAGTTCCACTGCATGCCAATCGTACGCATGATCAGCGCCTCCACGCCCGGAATGAGGTGTGAACCCATTTCTAGTGCGAAAACCGGTAGCGTGAGAAGGGCGGCAAGCGTCAGATCGCGCTTGAGCTGTGTGCGTTCGGCGTCCTTGCGCTCGTTTGCGGCTTCATCCTCGGCGGCGGCACCCATGTCGATTGGTCGGGCGGTATAACCGGCCTTCGCGATGGCCGCGACAAGAGCGTCAGCGTTGGAGAATCCGCGTACATGAGCGCGCTCGGTTGCAAGGTTTACGGTGGCTTCGGTAACGCCGGGAACGGCCTTCAACGCGCGCTCGACCTGACCCACGCACGATGCGCACGTCATGCCCTCGACCGACAGGTCGATGGTGGCAGCAGGCACACTGTAGCCGGCGGCCTGAATTGTTTTGATAAGTGTCTGGCGGTCAACGGAGCTGTTCATCGTGATGTCGGCCCGCTCGGTCGCCAGGTTGACGACGACGGAATCGACGCCTTCGACCTTGTTGAGAGCCTTTTCGATGCTGCCAACGCACGACGCGCAGGTCATTCCATCGATTCGTACGGTGTCTGTTATTGTACTCATCTATTACCTCTCAAGTGAATTCTATAGTTAGCGTAACCAATCCCCTCACTTATACAGACGGACGCGCCACGGCCCGGTTACACCTCAAGGCAAAAAATACCCGCGACCACCGAAGTGAGCGCGGGTTTTCATATTACATTGTCGGTATCTGGCTACGCCTGGCAGGTACAATCCAAACATCCGCGCGCGGCACATTCACCGCACGTTTCTTCAAGTTGTTCTTTGAGCTTTTGACGCGCGCGATAGCGCCGCACCTTCAGATTGTTGGTCGTAATACCCAGCTCCTCAGCCACCTGCTTAGGGTCCGACTCGCCTAACTCAACGGACTCGATCATTTCGCGATACTCGTCTTTGAGCGCAGGAATCATCTCTCGAAAGCACGCGCAGACCGTCGCTTCCTCTTCGGGCGTGCTGAAAACCGTCGCATCACGTGCGTATTTATCGAGGTATTTCTCCTCGGTTTGCTTGCGGCGATAGCGGTCGATGATGGCGTTGCGCACGAGCTGATAAAACCACGAAACGAGTTTCTCTTCATCTTCGAGTTGCGACAGCGAACCCATCGCCTTGATCAGGCAATCATGCAGGATATCTTCGGCCGCCTGCGGGTCCGAAATCTTCGAGCGGATAAAACCCAACAAATTGTCACGATGCGCCAACAATGTTGCATCGACGGTATCGGTATCGCCTACGTTTGACATTTTACTTCCCTAAATCGCATCGCCTTTTGAAAAACGCCGGCGCTATTTACTTACGACAATCACTTACAACAACAGCCCGTGCGCGGCTTTTCTGCCTGCGGCTCGACCACCTCGTAGCCGGCACGACGCACGGCCTCCTCAAGTGCGGCCACATTCACGACTTCTGGCAAGAAGTCGACCGTGACCTGCTTTTTCTCAAGATTGACCAACGCTCGCTGGACACCCTGGACCGCATTAAGCGCTTCCTCGACATGTTTTACACAGTTTTTGCAGGTCATTCCTTCGACATTCAGTGTTTTTGAAGATTCGTTCATTGTTGTTCTCCTTATTACGTAGTGGTGGCGAAATAACGCCTATTTGATTTCACCGCCACTTCCCAAAAGAGCGTGCCGGCGGGGCTTTCACAAACATAGACGGTCGTGACATGGGACGGTTACAGTTTGAAACAAAGTTTTTTCTGTCAGGCGTATCGGTCATTTTTAAACGTATAAATCGAGCTGCTTTATCCTTTCAAAGGTCCTGAATAGAAAACCTAATGCGATACGTGTTCCATAAATTGCAGCAAAAGCGCAGGCGAAGGCGCGAAGGCGTGAAGAAGAGCAGGGTAATGGTGAGGGGGGGTGTGGTTAATATCGTGCTTTGGGTGGTTTTGTGTCCAGTTTGGTGAATTACTATTTAATTCGTGGACTCAAAACGACAGGTCCTGGTGATGGCGACGCGCTCAATGATTTGGCAGTGGGTGGTGTTTTGTGGGGTTTTGTGGGTGGGCATTGGGGTGTGCTGGGCTGAAGGGGCGGAGCACGATCGGGGTGAGTTGGAGGCTTTGCTGAAAGGTCGGGTGGAGTTGGAGGAGGCGTGGAAAAGTTTGCCGTCGGATGAGGAGGTGAAGCGGCAGACGGAGGTGTTGTTGAGGCAGCCGTTGGGGCTTGAGGAGGCGTTGCGGGTTGCGCTCTTGAATCATGGGGGGCTTCGGTCTGAATTGCAGCAGTTGGAGATTACGCGGGCGGTGGCGTTTCAGAGGATGCGGTTGTCGAATCCGACGCTGGATGGAAGTGTCTGGTTTGATAAGGACGGTCTGGGGGAGATGGATGCGTCGTTGATGTTTGATGTGGCGTCGTTGATCCAGCGTGCGGTGCTGGGGAAAGGGGCGGATCAGGAAATCGCGATGGCGCGTTTGGATGCGGGTGTGGCGCTGATTGGGTTCGTTGAGCAGGTGCGGGTGGCGTATTATGAGTGTCTGGTGCTTGAGAAGGCGTATGAAAGTGGGGAGCGGTTAGATGTGGCGGCGCAGGCGGCTTCGTCGGCGGCGAATTTGTTGTTTGAGGCGGGAAATTTGACGCAGTATGAGGTTGTGACGCAGCGTGCGATGGCGGCCGATGCGCGGGCTGCTTTGCAGGAGACGCGTGCTGAATGGCTGGCGAGTCGGAAGAAACTTCAGGGTTTGCTGGGGGTTGATGCGGATAGAGAGTGGAGTGTTTCTAAGGAGATTCACGAGTTTTCAGTGCCTTCGGAGGATGTGAAAGCGTTGCAAAAGCAAGCGGTTGCGCGAAGTCTTAGGTTGCAAAGGTTGCGGGTTCAGCAAGATCTTTCGCGTACGCGTTCGCGGTTGAATACCTGGCAGCGTTGGCTTCCGACGCTCGAGGTTGGGGTGAGCGGTGAAATCGATTTTGGAAGCGAAAACCAGTATCTGATTGGGCCTGCAGTGAAGATT
>JBEBSM010000188.1:0-7544 GCA_040394315.1 Lujinxingia vulgaris | reverse complement strand
TTTTCTGGCTGGATTTGTAGGGCCCTTATCGCGAACGTCGGATCGAGGATTCGTTCGAAGCATTTCATGGCAAGTCGCTTAGTACCGACTACGTACGTGAACATGTACTTTGGACAAACACTCAGGTTTTGAACGTTGTGACACAGGTGCTCAACTTAAGGTCAGGTGTGCCGCGTAATTTAGTAAAAGAAACTTTGAAGACGTACCTTGACTTCGTCAGCATTCGTGTGGGTTTTCTTTTGCCTGATGATTTTCAAAAATTAATGTTTTTTGATTGTTTTTACATACAAGAGAGGGGCTGATGTCCGATAAAATCGACGAAAAACCACAAGCATCGACAGAACCGGTGGTGGATGGAAAAGCATCGCTCAATCGCGAGTTTGTGGGCGATTTACTGCGTGACCTCGGCGAACTTGCGACGGCCAGTGGGCTGGAGTCGATTGCGCGCGAAGTGCGTGACGAGCGTTTGCCAGCACTTGAGAAAGGCCAGATGTCCCTGGTGGTTCTCGGCGAGTTTAATCATGGTAAATCGACGGTCGTGAATGCGTTGTTGGGGGAAGATGTTTTGCCGGTCGGCATTACGCCGACGACGGCCGTCATCACGCATCTTGTGTACGGGCCTGAGCGCCGCGTTAGCATCAAGTCGCCGCGTGGTGCAGCGCCGATCGAGATTGAATTTGCTAACATGGAAGCCGCCATTCGCCATGCCGAAGACGACGGGCTTGAGCCAGAATACGTCGAAATCGCGTATCCAAACGAGTTTTTGAGCGATTCGTTGGTTCTGGTCGACACGCCGGGCGTGAACGATATTTCCCGACAAAAAGTCGAGATCACCTACGGATATGTGCCGCGCGCGGACGTGATCCTTTATGTTTTGGACGCGACACAGGTTTTGAAAAAGAGCGAAGTCACGTTCATCCGTGACCGATTGCTAAAAGCAAATCGTGATCGAATCATCTTTGTGCTCGGAAAAATCGACGCGCTGTCTGCTGACGAAGCACGTGAAGTTGAAGAATACGCGCGCCAGCGCCTGGCTTCGCTGATCGGACCGGTGGAATTGTACGCGTTTTCCGCGCGCCGTGCGTTGGAAGCGCAGCGTCAAAAGCAGCCGATTCCAGAAGAATTTGAGCGTTTTCGAACAAGCATGTTCCAGTTTTTGAACGAAAATAAAAATCACATCATCATCGACAGCGCGCTTGGCGGCGCTTTGCGTATTGCGGGCGTACTTGAGCAAAACCTGGCGATCAAACGTCAGGGATATTTGCTCGAAAAAGACGATCTGCAACGACGTCTGGAGGCAGTCCAACAAAAACTGCGTGAATCCAGAAAACTGATCGCGGAGAATCTCGATCGCGTCGATGACGGAATCAGTAATATCGCAGCCAGCGCGCGGCACAACCTGCGCGTTTTTACGGATAACTTCGCAGAATCGTTGCCGTTGCAGATTGAGCGTTCTGCAGCCAAGGATGTCCGACTTTATTTGCCGGCCTGGATTCAGGATACCTTCAAAAACTGGATCGAAGGCGAAGGCCAGGAAGTCGCAGAGAGTCTGGAAGAGTTGGCCGAAGAAATTATTGAGATCACCAACGAATCTTTGCGCGATATGGTCGGAACTTTGCGCGACGAAATGGGACTGAGAAGCGATCTGAATTTAGAAATCGATACGATTCGCTATGATTTCAGTGTATTTGCGCTGGGCACGCTCGGCGTATCCGTCCTCCTCTTCGCCAACGCACTCGTCGGCGGTCTGCTCACGCTCGCCACTCCCGTACTCGCCGTTTTTCTGAAGGGTAAAGGTGACGAGAAGTTAAAAGAGCGCGCGCGTGAAGAAGGCGTGAAAGCAATTCACGCGGCGGGCGAACTGATCGAAGACGAATTGTTGCGCGTAATCCATGACTATGGAGATCGCCTGAAAGGATTTATTGAAACCGCAGGCGACCGCCTTTATAGCCAGATCGAAGAAGCTCTCGAGCAAGTGCAGCGCGAAACCAAAGACGAAGTCGTTGGCGCGAATCGCGATGAATTGACGAAGGAAGCCGATGCACATCTTGTGTCGGTCCGTCGCATGGCAAAAATCATCAAGACCAGTCGTGAAAAGCTCGCGGTCAAATAAACCGCGAACTTTTCATCGAACTTGTCATCACGCAGCAAACTTCAGAACAGGCATTTATGCCTGTTCTTTTGTTTTGGCTTTTTCTTGTTCAGCAGCTTCTTTCATTTCATGGCGCTTCATGTTGGTATAACCTTCAAGAATACCTTTGATAACAGCAAGTTGCATGCCTGCGCGCTTGGTGAAGTAGTCCTGCTCTTCGGCAGGCTTTTTCGGATCGTACTCCGACAAAAAGATCTCACGCATCAAATCGACGGCTTCCTTGATCTTGCCGACTTCAGCGAGTGTTTCTGCCAGATTGATCAGTGAGTTTTTATCGCCGGCATCAAGTTCAACTGCGCGTTTGAAGGCCAGAAGTGCTTTTACCTTCAGGCCCATCTGCCGATAACAGCAACCAAGCAAGGAATGATAATTGACGTTTTGAGGGCGGAGTTTCACAAGCATTTCGACGTGTTCTGCGGCACGATCGAAGTTTTCACTTTCGTAGTGCTCCATCGCGACTTGTTCGAGTTGAGCGACCATGGTGTCCGGAGCTTGTTGGAGAGAGCTTTCTGTGAGGTTCGGCATGATAAATCCTTATAGAATATGTTTTTCGTAATAAAATGAGTGAATGCAGGCAGATCAGGCGCGAATGGCAGTGCCGTGATGACTATGCAGATCGACGGTTTCGAGTCGCGCTGCGGCCTGACGGAGCAGGTCAGCGATATCGCTGAATGCCTGGCGATTTTCGTTGCACATTACGAGCTGCTGCATGGCTTGCTCAACGCTGTGCATCATCATGTCGCGTCCGGATTGCAGTACGGAGCCAGAGAATGATTGACCTTTGGCCATTCCCTCAAGTCCGCTCATGAGGCTTTGCGTAATCGGACCCATGACCCGGTTGGCTATTTCTTGAAAATTTGCAGGGAGCGCACCGCCCAAATTCGACATTCTGTCTGAAATGTCCTTTGCAAAATCGAACATGCTACTCGCCGCCGGTGCAAATTCCTTGAGCGGACCTTGAAGCAGATCCTGCACGCCTTTTACCGGATCATCGAGATAGCTCATCGCTGTTTCGGCCTGACCGAAACAACTGATGACCATACTGGTGAGGTCGGGATCGATGGCTTTGCCAATCGATTCGGCGAACTCTCCAGCATCGACACCGGCTAGTTTGAAGATGTCGGCGCCGGCGCCCATAATGTCGCCGGACTGGAGCTTGTCGAGCGCACCCATCCCGACCTCGATTTTGTCCATGATGGCGGTGGCGGTGTTAGCGATTTCTCCAATTTTGCCCAGGTTCGCCGCGCCCGCTGGCGAGAACATGTTGGTGATCTCGCTGCCAGTTTTTAGAAACGCCGCGAGTTCGTCACCGCCGCATGCTTTTGCGACGTCTTCGAGCGCGTCGAGCGCGTTGGCGGCTGCGCCGACATAGTTTCCGGTGCAAAAGTCGAGCGTGGCGCCGGCAATATCGCCGACCCAGTCGGGTAAACCGAGCGCGTCGAGTCCTTTGTTGAGCATCGTGCCCAGACTTCCGCCCATAAAGTCACCGACTTTTTCGAGCAATCCTCCTGTTAGTTTGTTTCCGATCTCGAAGGTATCGGAGACAATGGATGCGGCGGCGCCGGCGACGCCTTTTGCGACTTCGGCAACACTGCTGGTAACGACATCTGCGACAGCACCGACCGCTGCTTTAATACCACTGGTAATGGAACCTAAAATGCCCATATCGAAATCTCCCGAAAAAAGGTTGGTGGGGTTTAAGAGACAGCCCCTGTGTTTGTGGGTGATCTGTTTTCGAGAGATGGGTGTGTTTTGTTGCCTACTATTTTCAAAAAGACCAAAATAAATTTTCTGGAAAACGAGGCGGGGGGTGCAAAACCCGTTCAAGTGGCGTATTTAGTGGGGTAAATCGAAATTCTCCGAGCTTGCCACTGTTGAATAAAAACTTTAAGGTGACGCGGTCAAACCCCCGAGGAGTAAAAATCAGATCATGTTCAAGCCTAAAAATTCCTTTCAGCAGCGCGCTATGCAGGTAATGGCGTGGTTCGTTTTCGGATTCTGTACGGTTTTTATCGTAACGGGATTCCTGGTTAGCACGGCAACTCCTCTGTCTGCACAAGACGGTGCGGAAGCTGGCGTCGAGGTTGTTGCGGAAATGCCGGCGGATGCGCAGCCCGGAGCGACGGAGAATGACGTTGCTGCCGAGCCGGTTGCTGCCGAGCCGGTGGCTGCCGAGCCGGTTGCGGACGCCGCACCGACTGCAGATTCTGTAGAAGCGGGCGCGGAAGAAGCGGCTCCTATTGCATTTCGAACGATCGGTGGTGGGAAATCATCGATTCTAGATAAAGGCGTCAGCTTTTTCGGTATCTTTGCGCTTTTGGGCGTGGCCGTTTTGCTGTCGAATAACCGCAAAAAGATCAACTGGAAGCTGGTTGGGATTGGCGTTAGCTTGCAGCTTACGTTTGCGATTTTTATCTTTTACGTTCCCGGCGGCGAGCATGTTTTTGCGTTTGCGACGGGCGTGATTGAAAAGCTGCTCGATTTTACCGGTATTGGAAGTGCGTTTATTTTCGAGAGTTTTGTCAGCGGTAAGTGGGAACCAGGGCTTATAAACTTCGCGTTTGCGGTGTTGCCGACGATTATTTTCTTCAGCTCGCTGATGACCGTGATGTATCACCTGGGGATCATGCAGTTTATCGTGCGCGGATTTGCGAAGATCATGCAAAAAACGATGAATATTTCGGGTGCTGAGAGTATGTCGGCGGCTGCAAATATTTTCGTCGGGCAGACCGAAGCACCGCTGGTGGTAAAGCCGTTTGTAAATGACATGACGGAATCCGAGCTGATGGTCGTGATGACCGGTGGTTTTGCGACGGTTGCCGGTGGCGTTATGGCGATTTACGTCGGGATGTTGAATAAGACGTTCCCTGATATTGCCGGCCATTTGTTGGCGGCCAGCGTGATGAGTGCGCCGGCTGCGCTCGTGATTGCGAAGATTTTGTATCCAGAAACCAAGGTCCCAAAGACGATGGGAACGCTGGAAATGGCGGACGAGAAGCCAGACATCAACGTGTTGGATGCTGCCAGTCGTGGCGCGGCCGAAGGTCTTGTGCTTGCGTTGAACGTCGGCGCGATGTTGCTTGCGTTTATCGCGTTGATTGCGCTGATTAACTACATCATTGGCTTTCCGAGCCTGGCGTGGAACCAACACACACTTGGTGGATTGATCAGTTATTTCACCACGAACACCATAGCGATTCCGGAAATGTGCGTGGCGGCTGCGGACGATAAAGTGGTCGAATGTGTGAAAACCATGCAGGCCGTTGCAGGTGCGCCGCAGGGCTGGATAGCGCCGATGGTGTCGATGCAAGATATTTTTGCAGTGATTTTCTGGCCGTTTGCCTGGGTTATGGGCGTTCCGGCGCAGGATTGCTATGTGATCGGGCGCTTGCTCGGTGAGAAAATGGTTATCAATGAGCTGGTTGCGTACGCAAGCCTTGCGAATTTGTTGAACGATCCGAACGTCGTTTTGCAGGATCGGTCGGTCATCATTGCAACGTATGCGTTGTGTGGATTTGCGAACTTTAGCTCGATTGGAATTCAGCTTGGTGGAATCGGCGGAATCGCTCCGGATCGAAAACAAGATCTGGCGAAAATCGCGTTCAAGGCCATGCTCGGCGGTACTCTGGCAGCATTTATGACGGCGACGATTGCAGGTATTCTCATCTGAATCAGCCTGGAAAACCCACGTTTTGTAGGAATGCATTGTGACGAATTTGAAAGAACAAAAGTCCATTTATGAGCGAGCTTCGGCCACGGCCGAGTTGCTTAAAAAACAGATCAAAGAAATGCCGCGTGTTGCGATGATTCTGGGAAGCGGGCTGGGTGCGCTTGGCGATACGCTCGAAGATCGCGTTGTGATCGATTATTCGGAAATCCCGGGCTTTCCGGTGTCGAATGTCGAAGGTCACGCCGGCCAGCTGGCCTTTGGTCGTCTGCGCGGTGTACCGGTCGTGGTGATGCAGGGACGTGGGCATTACTACGAAGGCTGGACGATGGACGATGTAACGTTTCCGGTGCGCGTTTTCTCGCTGCTGGGAATCAAGGACATCGTGGTTACGAACTCGGCCGGTGGCGTGAATCCGGAGTACAAGCCTGGCGATTTGATGATCATCAGCGATCATATCAACCTGATCGGTGTGAATCCCATCAACGGCCCGAATGCCGAAGGGTTTGGACCGCGTTTTCCCGATATGAGCGATGCCTACACCGGAGCGTTGCGTGAGGTTGCGCACGCAGCCGCGAAAAAGCTCGGACTTTCGGTAAAAGAAGGCGTTTATGCGGGCGTTGCTGGCCCGAGTTACGAGACGCCTGCGGAAGTTCGCATGATTGGTATTCTCGGCGGCGATGCGGTCGGTATGTCGACGGTGCCGGAAGTAATCGTTGCCAGTCATTGCGGAATGCGCGCGGTCGGCATCAGTTGCATCACCAACATGGCTGCCGGTTTGAGCAATCAAAAGCTGAACCATGAAGAAGTTAAGGAAACCGCCAATATGGTTCGGGAAGCGTTCGGTGCGCTGATAAGCGAACTTATCGCATCCATGGCCAACTAAAACATTTCACATTTCACATTTCACATTTCACATTTGATATTTGAAATTTGATGAAGGGAGCAAACATGACCAAACAAAAAGATTTCGGTGGAATCGATGATGCTGTTTGGGAAGAGCTTGCGCAGGCAGCGATTACCGTGCGCGAGCGCGCGTATGCTCCCTATTCAAAGTTTGCGGTGGGCGCGGCCTTGTTGGCTGCGGACGGGCAGGTTTTCAGTGGCTGTAATGTCGAGAACGCAACCTACGGCGCGACGTCGTGTGCGGAGCGAACGGCTTACGGAACTGCGGTTGCCAATGGCGTTCATGAGTTCGTGGCACTGTGCGTGGTGACCGACGTTGAGGAGCCGGCCGCACCGTGTGGCATCTGCCGGCAGGTAATTTCCGAATTCAGCGCAGATCTCCCCATCATGATGCTTGCCGTCAACGGTTCGCGCACATTCGCAATGTTGGACGAGTTGCTTCCACACCGGTTTTCGGGACGCGACATGGAAAACACGCCTTCGTGAGCTGATTCCGTCCCGTTTTATATGTGATGTGTTTTGATAGTCGCAGTCTTTTGCTCTTCATGAGCGGAGGACTGCGATTTTTTGTTTTCAGTATTTATGGAAACTTGAATGGTATTTCTCTTAATAAGGGAAAGTAGGCCTAACTTTAGGAGGTGTTTCTCTTAATAAGGGAAAGTAGGCCTAACTTTAGGAGGTGTTTCTCTTAATAAGGGAAAGTAGGCCTAACTTTAGGAGGTGTTTCTCTTAATAAGGGAAAGTAGGCCTAACTTTAGGAGGTGTTTCTCTTAATAAGGGAAAGTAGGCCTAACTTTAGGAGGTGTTTCTCTTAATAAG
>JBEBSM010000187.1:0-7546 GCA_040394315.1 Lujinxingia vulgaris | reverse complement strand
TTTCACATCACGACCCACCTTCACCCCCCACCTGCAAAAAACCCCTTCAAACCCGTCAAACCAATCTGCGCCCCCATCGCAATCACGATCAGCCCCATAAACCGCGTCGCAATATCGCGAGAAAAACTCTCCGGATGAGACTCCTCCCCACCAGATTCCACAGAATCCGCAGCACCTGAAGACTTACGACTGGCAACCAGAAGCGTAACCCACAACAACACGCACGTAACCCCCACCGCAATCAGCGTACCCACCGGAACAGCGCTCTTATCCTGGGCCGCCAACGTTATCACACCCGTTATCGGCCCCGGACCCGCCGAGAACAAAATCAGCGAGCTAAGCGATGGACCAACCTCAGCAGCCGCCCCCGAAGCCGACGGCGACGAATTCGTCGGCGTCTGATGCCCCCTCAACATCGCAGCACCAATTCCAATAAGAACCGCGCCACCAGTCACCGAGAACGCATCAAGCGATATCCCAAAAACCGACAGAACCTTCGTCCCCACAAGCCCCGTCGCCACCAGAATCACCAGCGTCGTCAAACTCACCCGGGCCGCGTTCTTTTTTTGAACCGACGCGTCCTGCCCCTGCTCAATACTCTTGAACATCGCAAGGCAAACCAACGGATTCACAAGCGATATCATCGTCACAATTGCCTGAAGCGTATTTTCCACAATGTTCTCCAACAGGAGGCATTCCCGCTGAAAACATAGGGAAATTCACGCACGAAACAATTCACACAAAAAAAGCCGGCCACATTCACCCCCGTGAACATGGCCGACCACTTAATTCCCCCTTATCCTCCGCACACCGCACAAACTCCCTAAACCTGCGCGCTATCCCCTCCCCCATTGAGTTCCCGTTCCAGGCGTTCCTGCTCTAACTCTTCCCGGATCCTATCTTCCAACTCCTTCTCCCGTAGCTTCGCCCTTTCTTCGTCCTCGATCTTTGCCCGCATATCCGCCTCAATCTGAGCTCGAATCCTCACCCTTACCTTCGCCTCGTCCTCCAATTCGGTCGTAGACTTCACATCCAGCGCCTTTTTATCCGCCACTAACTTCGACTTTGCTTCCGCCTTCCTGGACTTTTCAGCAGCAACCTCGGCCGCCAAAGCCGCCTTATCCGACGCGCGCTTCGCCTTGGCCGCATTCTTTTTCGCAATCTCTTCCGGACTCAATTTCTTTGCCGCCTTCGTTTCCGGGAAAAAGCTTCGCGCCCAGGATTTACTTTTTCCTGTATCACTCGATATTTTGACCAACTCCCCATCAACACGGGCACGAACTTTATTAACCCGGTCCTTACACTGCTCAACCTCCAGACGGTGATGCATCTGCTGCTCTTCTAAATCCGCGCGTGCATCAATTATCCCGTTGATTTCAGTCAGCGCCTTTTCCAGTTTCGCAATTTGCGTGTCACGAAAGCCATCCTCATAAATCGACAACTTGAGAATACTCGTCATCCGCAATACTTCCTCCAATTGCGATTTAGCAGTCATCCGCAATAAAGAGCTCTGTTCATACTTAAATAAATTCTGATAACGCTGATCTTTTCGGTCTTGCATGACCTCAAAAAGTGACGCCGCATAAACCTCACGAATCCATGCCTCAGCCAACTGAAACTTCATCTTAACCTGTGCCCGATTTAACACCCCCTTTCGATGAATATCCCGCTCAGCTTTCAATACTTTATCCAGCGCCACCAGTTCATCCGACACCTCCTCAGCCACATGCTCCGTCGCTGGATCTGTCGTCAGACACGCCTCGAGATAGACAAGCTCATCCGCAAACACACCCAGTGCACGGTTCTTTTTCAAGTCTAACATACGCCTCTCCAAACACAGGGAAGCGCCACGAAAGGCGCTCCAGTCTTTTGAATAACTACGTACTTCCACCACGGATATTTACGGCAATGAAGTTAGCTTAACGTTTGCGTTTTGAGATTTCAAGGCCTACACGACATATATTTCAATATCCGAGAAAAACTATTTCGCGCACGCCATGCAATCAATCCCCCCTTCAGCCGATTATAGATAGAGCGTCTGCAAATGCCTGCGGACACGATGACCACTTTGGTAAGCACGTCCGCAACTACCTGCGGACGCTATGACCACTTTGGTAAGCACGTCCGCAACTACCTGCGGACACGATGACCACTTTGGTAAGCACGTCCGCAACTACCTGCGGACGCTATGACCACTTTGGTAAGCACGTCTGCAACTACCTGCGGACGCTATGACCACTTTGGTAAGCACGTCTGCAACTACCCGCGGACACTCCGTTCACTTCGCACGACACGTCTGCAACTCCACCCAAACACCTCAAACAATCCCCCACCATCCTCACACCGACGGCAAAATAACAGTCGCTTCAGGACCGCCGGCTTCCAACACCACAAGCCAATCCGCTCCCACCGCCCCACTCACTCGCCGCAAATCCTCGTAAATCCCAATTTCATACCCGGGCTCACCCCACGCATCGTACACAACTTCCATAATCCGCCCGCAATCCCACAACATCGAGACCACATTACCGTGGGTCCAGTGCGCCTTAACCTTTTGACCCTGAAACGCCGCCAACGCATCCCCCAGCGCTCGATCCTCTGACCGAAACGACGACGGTGCCGATAACGACGACACGTCATCCGCTCCCACCAGACTCAACTTATGATTGCGCATCACCTGCAAAGCCCGTCGCTCCGCACCCACGTCTTGCCCCGGCGAACCATAGGTAATCGTCAAATCGTCGTCGTCCGCCACCAGCAAAATCGCCGGAAGCCCCACAATCCCCCCATAAACATCCGCCATCGCTCGCCAGCAATCCAACGACTTTTCCGCGCCCTCAGCTTCACGAAAGTGAAGCATCACACTCCCCTGCTCCGACGGCCGTCGAATCACATTCCCAAAATCCCAACGAATTTCATCCAAATACGCACGCGCCGCTTCTAACAACATTTTCCCACCTCCACAAAAACCACAAGATTTTACAATCGACCTTCACACAGGTTTCAAACCATGTAAACTGACATCAGAAATCATGACCTCAGGGAGGAGCCCACAATGTGTGCTAAAAAAAGCAAAGCGGTAAAATCACGCATGAAAGCTGCGCGAAAGATCAAAAAACAAGAGCAAGCAATCGAACGCCGGGAAGAATCCGATCGACAATACAAAATCCTGCGCGAACACCAGGACAACCAGCCACCCAATAATCCCTACGGCATGCACAACGTAACCTACAGCCGTTACCGCCCCCTGGTCGAAAAATTCTATCGCGAAAAAGCCCAGCGAGAAACGCGTCTGATCGACTTCGAACAGTTCCGGCGACACCGCACGTTTCCGGAAAACCTCCACGAATCCGCCATCAACGCCGCAAAACCAATACCCTTTGTGTAATAACAAGACCTCCAACGACTCGAAAACCACTCCGCTCAAGTAAAGTGGCTGGGCAAAGCGAACTTTCTCTACACCTTCCTCACCCGCGAATGGCAAAAAGAGGAATCGATTTCCGAATCCTACCGTAGCGGCGTTCGCGGCGGCGTATATAAACTAACCCGCGAAACCGACATCCCCGACCCCATCAAAAACTCACCGATTATCCGTCGCTTTAACACCGTCATGGGGCTTCGTCTGGCCGCCCTGTATTTCGATCACGACTCGCTCTACTTCACCTTTACGCCCGATGCCCGCGACAACGACCCGGCCCCAATTCGAATCGATTTCGACTTCGACTACACCCGCATTTACCCGCGCATCGAAAACTCCGAATGGTTCCGCGCCGGCGAAATTTACGCGTCCAAACTCAGCGCTCACGATCCCCTCAACCAGCTCATCGGCCACTACATCGTCTATGGCTGGTCGCTCTTTAGCGACGACTGGAAACAGCACACCGTCCACGCCTGCTTCAGCAACGGCAAAATCCTCACCATCTCATTCAACAACGAAGGATTTACCCTCCATGTTTCCAAAAACCAGGCCGAATTCACCACCCTGCTCGACGCCGCCCAGGTCACCCTTGAACAATATCAACCATTTGGTCGCAGCGATCTGGAATCGCTCGCGTAATGAATGCGAGAATGGGTGGAAAAATTTGATTCCTGGGATAATAAATCGGCCCCCTTTTCCATGGATGATTCGTCATTGTGTTAGAAAGCGGTTATACTCACGGCAGAGAACAATTAATTCGTGCCCAATGCCAGGCTAGTTTCAGATTAGAAACATGGCTAACCGGAGAAAATAGCAATGCAACTGCATTCCGCACTGGTCCATATAGCGTTCCTTATAGCAGTCGCATTTTCGATTTCATGCAATATGAATGAAGAAGCCGTTGCCTGCGCATCCGACAATGAATGCCCACCATCCTATTATTGCGCACAAAGTGGAGGCGTATTCTTTGCGTCGTCGCAGTGCGCAAAACGCTCGACTGCAGCGGTCAACGACGACACGGGCTCATTCGATGCCACCGCGTCCGCGACCACCGACACCCAGGTCCCTGACACCGATTTACAACCCGAAACCGACACCGGTTCACTTTCCGATACCAGCGCGCCCCCCGAAACCGACGTCGCACAACCACCCGAATGTACGGAAAACGCAGAATGCGACGACAACGTAAGCTGCACCAAAGACACGTGTGTCGACGGCTTTTGCCATTACGCCCCCGACGATACCCGGTGCGACGACGACAACGTCTGCACCAACAATCAATGCGACGCCGCAATTGGGTGCGTCACCAACAACAACAATGCGCCCTGCGACGACGGTGTTTTCTGCAACGGCGCCGACCTGTGCGCCAACGGCACATGTTCCTTTCACCAGGGCACAACCTGCCCCGGCGGCGTTTGCAACGAATCGCTCAACAATTGCACCGAATGCAACGCCGATATTGAATGCGGCGAAAGTCTGCCTCCCGTAAAAAGTGCATGCGTTTTCGATAGCACATGTACATCCAACGGCACGCAGACCGTGACCACCAGAACTCCTCGTTGCAAGAACAACACGTGCACCATCGACGAGGTCGAAACCACCGAACCATGCACCCGCGCAATGCCTAGCGGATCCTGCGGCGGCGTCACCAAGACTCCATGGAGCACCTGTAGTTTCGACGCGAACATCTGCTCAACCACCGGCACACAAACCCGCACAATAACAACCCCAACCTGCTCCAACAATAACTGTAAAATGGCCACCGTAACCGAAACCCAAAACTGCTTCCGCCCCGACCCAATCGGCGCATGTAAACCCGAAACCGAATCCTGGGGCGCCTGTCAGGCCCCAAAAACATGCGACCTCAACGGCACGCAACATAAATCCCTGACAACCTGGGCATGCAGTGCCGGAGCCTGCAATCCAACCACCCTTAGCAATGTCGCCACCAGACCATGCAGTCGCCAAACCGACGGATTCGCATGCACCGATCAGGGCTACTCTGGCTCATGCATCGCCGGTTGCTGCAGCGTGAATTGCCCACCCAACAAGCAATGCCTGCAATGCCTCGTCGCTCAATAAAGCCGTTGCCCGCCACAAGATCACAATCGACTTCCCCTCGAATCTCCATTAGGCTTTACACTCAGGCAAATAAACCAAACAGGGAACCCGTCATGGCAAATCTATTTCGATTCACGGATGCACCCGATATCGATGATATCTGGGAAACCAGTCTTGATGTAGATGTACTCATCCATACTCGCCCCATCCTCATCGCCGAGCGCGACCACTTTTCGCTGGCCTATGGCTCGTCCTACGCCGAATCCGAGCTCCAAAACGCCGTATACCGGGGCTTAAAAAAGTATGCCTACATGTACTTCCCCAAACTACACGAGCAGCTCTACAGACATATCGAAAAGTTTCACGAAGAAGCCGTCCACGATGCGATCCTCGCTTACGCCGTCTTACACGCAAAAAGCGATCTAACAGACCGCATCGATACACGCGCTCAACAACTCCTTCATGCGACACTCCAGACACCCGAACTCGTCGCCCAATTCACCGACCAGGTCCTTCTCAAACTCCACACCCTCGACCCCATGGAACGCCTCCACGAGATCTACCGCCTTCGCGCACAACTCATCGCGCAAGACATCCCATTTTCCCGCCGGGCACCACAAATCCTTACCGAATACTTTCAAAATCACTGCCCCATCCTTGCCCTTCGCGCCCAGATCGACGTCCAGGGCTCCCCTACCTTCAACTTCTCCAACACAATACCGCTCTGCGACGACCTCTACACCGACATGATCCACGGCCTGATTTATCGCCTCGAAACCAACACCGATTTCCTCGACACCATCCTCACCGACTGGGTCCTCCCCAAACTCCACAAACGCTTCCTCGAAATCGACCACGAAATCGACTCCCTCCGAATCGACGGCAAAGCCATCGACCGCCAACTACTTATCTCCCGCATGAAAGCCCACCCCGACTGGCTCAAACTAGCCGAAACGCTCGGCACCCCCGTCCCTCACCCCACCGCCCTCCCACCCGACGACGCACACGCTCCCTGACGGTATTTCCCAACCTCACCCGGACCGCAAAACTCTCGTCGAACAAAGCCGTTCGCTCCATGCACAATTCGAGGCGAGTCGATAGATCACAAACGTGCAGTGACCTGCCGTTTCACGGTTTTTCGATCTCAAAACTTTCGGGATCACGCTGCAAAAGCTCCGAAAGCTGTGCTCGTACCGTCTCAACCTCGATGCTGTGGATGTCGAGGTGGAACGTCACATCCGCCGCGTAGGTGGTGTCGGCAATCGTCACGCCGTCCAGGTGCTCAAGGCAGTATTCGAGTTTACCGACGGTGTCGTAGCCGATGGTCACGTCCATTTGCACGCTGGGGTACCGTGTTACAATCCCCGCTTCTTGCATGGCTTCACGGCCGGCATCTCGATAAGCGCGGGCCAGGCCGCCGGGGCCCAACTTTATGCCGCCGTAGTAGCGCACAACCACGATCAGGGCGTCGGTGAGTTCCTCGCCTTCTAACAATTGCCAGAGTGGGTAGCCGCCGGTGCGGGAGGGTTCGCCGTCATCATTCGATCGATCGATGGCCTGTGGGCCGCGGCCGATGCGCAGGCCGTAGCAGACGTGGCGAGCGTTGTAGTGCTGGGCGCGGAGCGTCTGGATGAATTCGAGGGCGGTGTCGAGGTCGGTGACGGGGATGGCGTGGCCGATGAAACGGCTGCGTTCGACGACAAGCTCGGATTCGCCGGCGTCGGCGAGTGTTTTGTAGGGTTGTTCGATGGTTTCGATGCTCATGGTGTTCTCGGATGATAGTCGTGAGGTAGACCTTTCTGGTCATTGTGTAGGACACTTCGGGTGAAAGTAAAACCGCGCGCAGGAATATTGTGTCGGTTTCGAGACTCACTTTTATAGTCGTTTGTTTCACGCAAGGCGTTTTAGCCGTTCACTGAGTAGTCATTATGTCCCGTACGTCGCGCACTATTGGTCGTCGCCCTGTCATCGGAATTTCGGCCGGCATCCTTCACGAAGATCCCGCGCGCCGAGCGTTCAATGGTCGCAGGCTTTACTATGTTGAGTATTCGCTGTCGGACTGGATAT
>JBEBSM010000186.1:0-7581 GCA_040394315.1 Lujinxingia vulgaris | reverse complement strand
AGGATGTACATGGTCATGGCGCCAAGGGTGATGCTGGCGATGGCGGTGGCGTAGACGACCCAGGCGTAGGCGCCGTAAAAGGCGACGGTGCTTAAGAGGCCGAGGACAAATCCCCAGAATCCGCGGCGGATCGTGAGGTTTCGGTCTTCGGCGTAGAGCATGGTGAAGATGTCGCGGTAGCGTTGCAAGAGCATGGGGCCGAGGCCAAAGAGTTTGACTTCTTTGGCGTAATCTTCGCGGGCGAGGACGGTTTCCAGGTACATTTGCTTGCGTGTTTCGGGGGAGCGCCAGCGAAATAGACGGAAGGCTTCGCCGGAAAAGCGGGCTTCGACGAGGAATGCGGGCAGGCCAGCGAGGATGAGGATGACGACGGCCCAGACGGAGAATTGGGCTAGCAAAGCGGCGGCGCCGACGAGTGTGATGGCGTTTTGGATGAGTGCGAAGGTTTTGTTGACGAGGCTGAGTGGTCGTGAGGAGGCTTCGCGTCGTGCACGGGTGAGTTTGTCGTAAAACTCGCTGTCTTCGAATTGTGCGAGGCTTAGTGTGAGCGACTTTTCGAGGATGAGGGTGTTGACGCGGTGGCCGAGTTGGGCGCGAAGGAGCGATTGGCTGACGGTGAGTCCGCGTTGGGCTGCGGCGATGGCGATGACGAGTGCGGCTTCGAGTAGCACGTACCAGAAGACGGCCATGCGGTCGGCGGACAGGCCGGTTGATGCGGCTTGCAGGACCTGGTCGACGATGAGTTTGCCGACGTAGGCAACGGCTGCGGGTAAAACGCCGGCGATGAGGGTTAGCAAACCGAGGGTGATGGTGAGTTTTGCGCTTGTGGACCAGACGAGTTTTAGGGCCTGGCCACTGTATTGGAAGACGCCGAGGTACTTCTCCAGGGCGCTGAGTTTCGCGCCCTGGGGTTCATCGGTTGCGGGTGGGATCATGGGTGCTCAGTGGGACGGTGGGTGTGGCGGGGATGGGTTAGGAGAGTTGTTGCATGACGAGGTCTTTGACCTTGGAGCCTTCGTAGACGCCGCGTAGTTTGGGCATGACGGCGCCCATGACGCGGGCCATGTCTTTGCGGGTTTCGGCGCCGACTTCGGTGATGGTGTCGGCGACGACTTTTGCGGCTTCTTCGTCGGTGAGTTGAGCGGGGAGGTATTTCTGGATGATTTCCAGCTCGCGCTCTTCTTTTTCGGCCAGTTCGATGCGGTCGCCTTCGCGGTATGCGGTGGCGGCTTCGCGGCGTTTTTTGGCTTCGGTGGTGAGGATTCCGACGGCTTCGTCGTCGTCGACATCGCGGCGCAGTTCGATGGCGCGGTTTTTGATGCTGGAGGCAATCATGCGCAGCGTGGTTGTGGTTTCGGTGTCGCGTGCACGCATGGCGTCTTTGGTATCGTTTTGAATTTGTTCTAAAATCGTCGCCATAAAGGGCTCCGTGTGGGTTGTATGGGTGTTTTTAAGTGTTCGAAATAATCGAAAGGATTCGGGAAATTCAGGATTTGACGAGTGTTTGTGCGATGCCGTCGATGATGTCTTTTTGTGCTTCGTACATCTCGGCCTGGCTGAAGATCATGAGTGTAATGTTGTTTTTTCCAACGCGCAGCGCATAGGCGATGAACTGGATTTCCTGGTCGCCGTCGTCTTCAACAAGAACAGCTGAGCCGGTGCCGCGTGTTCCCGGCATACCGTTGACGGTGGTGAGTCCGCCTTTTTCGAGCTTCATGTCTTTGAGCTGGATGTTGGATTTCATTTCGTTGATGGCGGATTCGATCATGCTTTCGGATTCGGTTCCAACGAGCACGGCGGTGGTGGTTCCATCGGGTGCGGTTGCGGAAACGCCGCCTTCAGCGGTGACAACTTTCCAGTCTGACGGGACGCGAAACTTGACGCCGTAGGTGGGGCTTTCGACCCACTGGCTGTCGGAATCCTCTTCTTCTTTGTCATCTTTTTCGTTGGCTTTCTCGATGATCTCTTCGGATTTTGCGACTTTTTGTTCGGCGGATTCGATGGAACCGACGGGTGCTTTGGAATCGGATTTCTCGCAGCCGGCGATAAGGGCAAGGGCAATGAGGAGGGCGGTGGCGGAGGTGGCGAGTTTTTTCATGAGGTATGTTTTCCGTGGAGAAGGTTGGTGTTTGAAGTGGGTAGAAAAGACAATTATCTGGGTTCAGCGTCCGATAAAATACAGGGCTGAGCTTGTGAAAAAGGGCGATTCGTGGTTGAAGAGTAGCGAAGAAATTGGATAGCCAAACTACCGGGGTTTTGTCGGTTATTGACCGGCTTGTCAAGACCGGGCCTTGGCGGTTCCACAATTTTTGCTACCCTAGAACGTCCTTGGATCGCGCGCAAGGGCGTTTGCTTGCAGACGAAATTACTCACTATGCAGATATGTCCGGAGTGTCAGACAGAGCAGCCGGCGGAGGCACCTTTTTGTACGAATTGCGGATTTCGAATCCGTCGTGCGGAGACGCTTCGCGAGGGCGTCGGCGCGATCAGCGATTCGATGCTGGCCGAGTATTTGCAAAATGGTGGTCAGTCGGGCTCAAAAAGCAAAGATTCGGGTGGGCGGAGTGCTTTGCGTGGTAGCGAACCGGTTATGGATGCGGCTGTGAGCGCGGCTTTGCGAACGACGGTGGGTGAGTCGTTTGAGCCGGAATCGGTTGCGTTTTCGTCGGGGCTGGACGCGGAATCCGAAGGACAGCGAACGGTTGTGGAGGGGTTGAAAACCGTGTCGGCTGAGGATTACGGCGCGGGTTCGGAACGTGCGGTCGACCATTCGGCGGAGCTTCGAGCGCATGCTGTTGGTGCGCTTCAGGTTGAGTCATCGAATCGGGGAAGTGGAAAGCCTGGGTGGTCGAAAAATGTCCCTCACCGTGAGGTTGTTGTGGATTCGCGCGTTCAATCGCCGCGGTTTTCGACCGGGGAGCGTGCGCAGTTTGGGATGTTGAGCGGTTTGTGGTTGGGCGGAACTTTGCTGGGTTTGTTGTTGATATTTTTCATCGTCGATCAGCGCGCGGGTGCGCGTTCGATGGGTGCGTTGCCGGCCGATGTAAAGGCCAGCGTTGATGCTGCGTCGGAGAAAATTCACATCGAAGAGGGGCCGTTTCGCAGTGGTTTGGACGAGGAAACGCGGTCGTTTATCTTGCAGAGTTGTCGACGGTTTTACGATGATCCGGATGAGCAGTGCGAGCAAGATAAGTTGTTGCCGGGAGAGTTTCCGGAGCGAACGGTGGAGTTGGATGGTTTTTATATCGACTCGAAAGAAGTGACGAACAGGCAGTATGCGGCGTGTGTAAGTGCTGGTAAATGCGAGGCAATTCAGTATCGTGAGTGCGGTGTGTGGACGCCGCAGGGATTGCAGATTTCGTTGCGAGTGCCGAAAACATTGCAGGAGCCGGACGTGTCGGTGAGTTGTGTGACGCGTGCGGAGGCGACGGCTTATTGTGGGTTTGTGGATGGTTTTTTGCCGTCGCATAATCAGTGGGAAAAAGCTGCGCGTGGGCCGGAGGGTGGTGTGTTTCCGTGGGGTGATTCGTGGGCGAGTAATCTGGCAAACTGGGGTGAGCTGGATGTTTTTCGGACGTCGGCGGTAGGGAAGCTGGATGGTTTTGAGTGGATTGCGGCGCCGGGGCACTATCCGGAGGGGAAAAGTGCGTATGGCTTGTTGGATATGGCCGGGAATGTGTCGGAGTGGGTGCAGTCGGATGATCCGCTGGTGGGTTATGCGCGGGGTGGGTCTTGGATATCGAATCCGTTTGAGTTGCGGTCGACGGTTCGGTTGCGTATTCGGGCGGGGGATCGGCGCACGGATGTTGGGTTTCGCTGCGCGTATGAGTAGGCGGCGGTTGGGGGGGAAATGATCCCAGGGCCAGAGGCCCAGGGCTAGCACAGCCAGTGCGCGCCGCTGGGGCCAGAGGCCCCGCTCCGCGGTGCGGGTGATTGGTGGGTTCGGTGAGAGTGATTGGTTGGTGAGAGTGATTGGTTGGCGAGTATTGATAATTTCGGATGGAGAATTGCATGAAATTATACGGGGTTGGGCGAAAGGTGATGGTGGTTTTGTGGGTGGGGTTGCTGGCGGCGGCGGGGTGTAATGAATCTGCGGGTGTGCAGGGTGTGGAGCGTGCGGCGCAGGCGTTGAAGGTTGGGGAGGGTGCGCCGGGTGTGGGGGAGGGGTTGGAGCCTGGGGGTGATGAGGCGTTTGTGGTGCCGGAGATTCAGGTTGTGCGGTGGGATGAGGCGGATGGGCATCGTCAGATTGCGCGTGAGCGGTTGCGTGCTGAGCTATTGGTGGCGGTGGATGCGGCGGCGGTTCCGGCGTTGTTGCCGGATAAGGATGCGTATATCGCGGGGGCGATGACGATGTACGACGAGCACTGGTTTGCGGCTGCGATTGGGTTTGAGGAGCATGACGTGTCGATTACGGGGACGCGGATGTTCTATTTTGTGCCGGGTGTTTCGGATATCAAGAAGGAAAAGATAGAGGGTGCGAACGATCATATTTTGTCGCGTGAATCGGGGATCGTGAACCTGTCGTTTCAGTGGTTTGGGGTGTCTTATTTTATTGAAGTTGCGTGTGCGCGGCCGTTTGAGGACGTTCGTTGTACGGAAGATGCGTATGTGATGGATCTGGCGGAATCGTTGGCTGTGGTTGCGGGAGGTAAGCGATGAAACAAACATTGTGGATGAAGTTACTTCTTGCGACGCTGTGTTTTGTGATGGTTCCAGACACTGCTTTTGCGCAGTTTACGTATAAACCGGCCGGACAATTGAAGGCGGGAAGTGGGACGGGGCGAAAGGATAACAAGGTCTATGTGCCGGGGATGCGTTTTCCGATTGAGTCGTCGCCGGCGTATTTGAATTCGCAGGTCTGGGGCAAAGGCGGCATGAATGGTGGTGGCGGTGGTCAGTGTGACTCGCCGAACTATTCGTATCCCTGGTATGATAATTTTTGTGAATCGCGTACGTGGGGAATGCCGCTTTGTCCGTCGGGGAAGGGGCATCAGGGCCAGGATATTCGGCCGGCAACGTGTACGAAAAATAAGCATTATGTTGTGGCGGCGGAGGCGGGCACGGTTACGTTGGTGGGAACGTATTCGGTTAATATTCAGTCCGGTGGGACGTTGCATCGTTATATGCACATGAATCACAGCAATTTGCTGGTGAAGAAGGGGAGCAAAGTGACGCGTGGGCAGCGTCTGGGGTTGGTGTCCAATAATATGGGTAGTACGCCGACGACGATTCACTTGCATTACGATCTGCGTCAGACGATTAGCGGTGTGGGGTCGGTGCATGTTCCGACGTATATGTCGTTGGTGCGCTCGTATGAGGCGTTGATTGGTCAGTCTGCGACGCCGTGTACGAAGGTGCCGGCGGCGGGTGGAGTTGTGGATGATAAGGGGACGTGTTTTGAGCTTCTGGGCAATGTGTCGGCGTGGCGTCATGTGACGACTGCGGGTCATGGTGGAAGTCTTTATTGGACGTATGCCTTTGATAATCCGACGCCTGGGGCTTTTGTGCGTTGGAATCTGGATATGACGCGGGCGGGTAAATATCGGGTGGAAACCCATGTTGTGGCGGCGCATGGAAAGAGCAAGAAGGCGCGTTATACGGTGCGTCATAAGGGTGCGAAAAAGGATGTTATCCTTGATCAGTCGGCTGCTGCGGGTTGGCGCTCGCTGGGTGAGTTTGATTTTGCGGCCGGCAAGGATCAATGGCTTGAGATGTATGACAATACCGGTGAGCCGTTGAGTGCGAAGTTGGCGCTGACGGCGGATGCGATTCGGTTGACGTATATTCCGCCGGTGTGTCCGAAGGTTCCGGCGGCGGGTGGCATTGTGGATAATGAGGGGGATTGCTTTGAGCTGAAGGGCAATGTCGAAACGTGGCGTAATGAAACTTCGGCCGGTCATGGTGGCAGCCTGCGTTGGACGTATGCGTATGATGGCGCGACGCCGGATGGGATTGCGCGCTGGAATTTGGATCTGACGTCTGCGGGTAAGTACAAGGTGGAAGCACATATTGTGGCAGCGCATGGCAAGACGAAAAAGGCGCGTTATACGGTGCGGCATAAGGGTGCGCAGAAAGACATGATTCTGGACCAGTCGGCTGCGGCTGGCTGGCGCTCGATCGGCGAGTTTGATTTCGCGGCGGGTAAAGATCAGTGGTTGGAGTTGTATGATAATAGCGGTGAGGCGCTGAGCGCGAAGTTGCCGGTGATGGCGGATGCGATTCGGTTGACGTCGCTTGATCCGGTTGTCGATCCGGGTACAGATCCGGATGTGGGTACGGATCCTGATGTGGGTAATGGTGATGCGGAGCCGGGTGATGATTTGGATCCGGAGTATGATCCGGATTACGATCCGACGCTCGATCCTGAAAATGAAGACGTGGTGCTTGAGGGGACGGATGGGAAAACGCAGACGACTTCGGCGTCTTCTTGTAGTTCGGTTTCTGTTGGTTCGGTATCGGGTGGTTCTGGGATGTTGTTGGGATTGCTTGGGTTGGCGGGGCTTGTTGGGCTTGTGCGTCGTCGGCGGCGTGTGGGTAGTGTGAGGCGTTCATTGGGGGAATGAAGATTGGGCTGAGCTTGCGGGAAGGCGCGAAGGAAAAGCACTACAGAGGTTAGAAAACAAAGGCCCGGCTACCGTCTCAGAGACGGTAGCCGGGCCTTTGTTTGTGTGGTTTTTGTGTTGGATCAGTCGTCGGTTTTGGCGAGTGTGGCGACGACGATGAGGTTTTCACTTTCGTCGTCGTCGTAGGGGGTGCCGTCGAAATCGCCGGAGACAAGGGCGATGCGGAGGCCGGATTCTTCGAGGAGATCGCGGATCTGATCGAGGTTGAGATAGTGGTGGGTGATGGAGTGTGTTTCTACGAATCCGTCGGGTTCGTCGGATGATTCTTCGTCGGAGATTTCGGAATCGACGGTTTTTTCGGTGAAAACGTAGTGGAAGGTGGCTTCGTAGCGTTGTTGTGACGGTGTCCAGATGCTGCTTTCGTAGATTTCGATGGTGTGGTCGGGATCGTCGATGGTGGTGTAGAGCTCGGCGTCTTCTTCGACGGATTCGGTTTCGATTTCGTCGAGGTCTTCGAAGAGGCTGATGGTGGGGTAGACGTCGAAGATGAAGAGGCCGTCGTCATTGAGGTGACGCGCGACGGTTTTGAAGCAGGCGCGGGCCTGGTCGTCGTTTTCGAGGCAAAACAGGGCGTTGTAAGCGAGTAGGACGCGGTCGAATTTCTTGTCGAGTTGCAGAGTGCACATGTCGGCTTCGATGAGCTCGACGGGTGGCGTTTTGGACTTTGCGCTCGAGAGGTTTTTGGTGGCTCTGGCGGCTTCCGCGAGCAGGCCGGGGTGTAGATCGACGCCGGTGACGGTGTGGCCGGCGCGAGCGAGCGGGGCTAGCAGTCGGCCGAAACCGCAGCCGAGCTCGAGGATTGTTTCGGCGTCGCTGCAGGCGTTGACGTAGAAATCCACGTCGCCTTCGTTGCCGACGTGGATGAGTTTGTAGAGATCGGGGGGATAGAGAGAGGGTGTGTTAGACAAGGTATTTTACTGAGTAGGCGGCAAGTCATAAATCGATTTTTCACTTC
>JBEBSM010000185.1:0-7659 GCA_040394315.1 Lujinxingia vulgaris | reverse complement strand
ATCCGTAACCATCGTCAAACCAAACGCACAGAAGAACCTCGGAATCTCACCCAATGCACTCAAGATTGGCTCAAGACACCAGACCAGAATTCCGCCAAGCGTAACCAATCCGCCCAAAAACGCTGCAACCAGCAACGATTCGACCAGCTTGAGTTCGTCATGAAACTCGCGCGTCACCTGATAAATGGCCAGGAAAATCAAGAAGATCCCCATAAATACAGCCATGTCATGCGCAAAGAATACAACCGACGCGATCAGACCTAACTGAAGAATCGTCACACCGATCGGAATCTTACTAACCGTACCCTCGACAACCGGAGGATCTTCAAGGTCGACAAACTCTTTACGAAGATAAAACGTCGCGGCAATCGTACAAATAACAATCGCAATCGCACTCTGGTAACCGAAGTAACCAGCCATCGTCCCTGTCGTCCAACCCCACGGCGCGGCTACCATCAGAACTGCCGGCGCTGCAAAGTTCGTCAGCGTTCCACCAACCGAAATATTCAAAAACAAAAGCGCTATCGTTACATAACGAAAACGCATCGACACATTACGTGCAAAATAACGGTCCAAAAGAACCATCGCCGTAACCGTCATCGCCGCCGGCTCAGTAATAAAACTACCAAGCAATGGCCCCACGACAAGCGCAGTCGCAAAAAACGCCATCTTCTTAGGAAGTGGCAACATATTCGCGATCCCAGAAATGGTCTTGGTCGTCATCTCAATAACCGGACGCGTTGCCGCCATGACCATAATCACGAACACAAACAACGGTTCCGTATAGTTACGGGTGTTGATGTATCCCCTCATACTATCAATATCGAGTGTGCCTACCACGGTAAAACAAAACGCTACCGCCCACAGCCCAAAAACAGCCTCCGCCTCACCCAGTAGATGAAAGACATTCTCTCGCATGGAGCCTGATGGATATTTACTTGCAAGGCGCTGAAACACAGACACGAAGAACAGGGTGTGCAGTACTGCACACGCGAAGAAAATCGCCCCTACCCACATAATAAATGTCGGGTCGCCCGACGACGACACAATCTGTCCTACCGACTCAGTCATGCTAATTTTATCTCCACTACGATTAATGTTTACGGCCTCGACTCAATCCGCCCTGCGGAAAAAGTTGAGGTTTAGTACCACAATGCCACTTACCCCTGCAATCACTAACCCCCGAAACCCATTGCAATACCAACCCATTTCCCAACCCCACCCACCCAACCAACCGCAACATTTCTCACGCGAAAAAACACCCCAAACACACCTTATTTTCACTTTTGAATCACTAATCTCGGGCGTATAGTGCACCGCCTTTACCAATGTTTTTGTCGTTTTTTTCCGTATACCGCATACCCCAACCGTTCTTTGTTTTTCGAGGATTACACCCATGCAACATGCAGCCCCATCCGGTTTCAAAAAAGTATTCAGCCAACTCAGTGAGTTCGCTGCATTCCTACTAGCCGGCACCGTGCTTGCCCTCTTATGGGCAAATATCGACTACGCCAGCTACCACCACTTCGTCGACGGTACGCTTTTTCACTCCAGTATACTCAGCACCCAGCCCGACAGCTCTGTAAATTTCCACTTCATCGTAAACGACATCTTCATGATGCTGTTTTTCGGCATCGCCATTAAAGAAGTCGCCGAAGCCTTCTTACCCGGCGGACAACTCTCCAGCGTTGGCAAAGCAGCAATGCCCATCGTCGCAACCGCCGGCGGCGTTTTAGGCCCTATCGCAATCTTTTTCCTGCTCCACTTTTTGCTGAAACCCGACCCCAGCATCTACGGCGCATGGGCCGTCCCAACTGCTACCGATATCGCCTATTGCTGGCTTTTCGCCCGCGTAATCTTCGGTAAAGGCCACCCCGCCGTCCCCTTCCTACTCGTACTCGCTGTCCTCGACGATATGGTCGGCATGGGAATCATCGCCGGTTTCTACACAAACCCCGAAGACGTACACTTCGAATGGCTCGGCCTCATCGCAATCGCCATCGGCTACTGCCTCGTTCTGCGAAAATTAAAAGTCACCAACTTCTGGCCCTACCTCCTGGTCGGCGGCCCCCTCGCCTGGATCGGCCTGCATTACACCGGCGTCCACGCTGCACTCGCGCTCGTCCCCATCGTTCCCTTCATGCCCCACGCCGTGCGCGACCAGGGTATGTTCATCGATGATCCCACCCAACACGACACGATGAACGAATTCGAACACGCCTTCAAACCCATCGTCGACGTCGGCCTGTTCGCCTTCGGCCTGGCCAACGCCGGTGTTATCTTGTCTATGGACGCCATCACCGGAAGCCCCACCTGGATCATCTTCGGCGCGCTTCTCATCGGCAAAACCGGCGGCATCTACCTCACCTGCGCCATCGGACAAGCTCTCGGACTCAAATTGCCCGAAGGCATGAACATGAGACAGGTCGTCGTTCTTGGCTGCGTCGCCGCTATCGGCTTCACCGTCGCCCTGTTCGTCACCACCGTCGCCATCGGCATGGATGAACAAATCGCCCAGAGCGCCGACATGCTCAAACTCGGCGCACTCCTGAGCTTCGCATCCGGATTCATCGCCCTCGCTCTCGGAAAAGTCGCCGGCATCAAACGCATCGACTAATCGCCCCACATAAAAACCAAACCCCACGTATTTACTGGCCCTGTTACCTTCTCTGAGAGGGTAACAGGGCCTTTTCGTTCCACATTTCTCCCCCCCAAAACACCCGTTTTTTGATATTTCCAAATTGGTACAGACTTTTCCCGCAACTCTATCGGTATGAACCACATACTCAATGACTGATGTTTATTCTTAGGAGATCCCCATGCACACCTGGATTCTATCCTGTTTTCTTATTCTATTTATCGCCACCAACGCCCACGCCATGGAATCCGCCGAGTCAAACCAACCAGACCCCGAACCCGAAGCCTCCTGGTTTCAAATAAGCACCACCGCCGAACTCGGCTTCACCGCTCCCCTCTCCCACAAAATCCAGCAAGGCAAAAACGGCACCTACTTCGACTACGTAAACGACGGCGGACAAGACAATCTCTTCAACTTCGCCCGCGCCAGCGTCGAAGCAAAATTCAACAATCGCCACATCGTCATCTTCCTCATCCAACCCCTCGACCTACAAACACGCGTCGCCCTCCAAGACGATCTGATCGTCCAAAACGTCACCTTCCCCGCCGGAACCGCCATCGATCTGCGCTACGGATTCCCCTACTACCGCGCAAGCTACATGTACGATGTCCTCGGCAGCGACCGCACAGAACTCGCTTTCGGCGCCTCCTTCCAATTCCGAAACGCCACCCTCGACTTCACCTCCGTCGACGGCTCACTCATCTACACCTCCCGCGACGTCGGCCCCGTCCCCATCCTCAAAATGCGCGCCACCCACCTCTTCAACAACGGCCTGTGGCTCGGCTTCGAAGCCGACGGTTTCTACGCCCCCGGCGCAATCTTCAACCTCCGCGACACCGATGTCCTCGGCGCAATCCTCGACACAAGCCTTCGCCTCGGCCTGCGCACCAGCGACCAATACGATACCTTCCTCAACCTGCGCTACATCGGCGGCGGCGCCGACGGCACCAGCGAAGATCCCAACCAACCCGGCGACGGTTACACCAAAAACTGGATCCACCTCGCCACCGTCTCCATCGGCGTCACCTATAATCTCTATTAATTCACGCTACCGCCCAAAATCGCCCAAAATCGCCCAAAACCGCCGTTTCCGCCTATTCGGCGGCTATTCGGCGGCCAACACGCCGACCCCACGCAGCGTCTTTTCAACACGCGCAATCTCTTCCGCATCCACTTCTTCACGACACGCCCAACGCGTTCCCGAAAGCCATTCCCGCACGTCCGCTTCCCGCTGCCCAAAACGCGCAGAAATATCCGAAACCGTCGCCTCCACCTCCGAAACAACCTCTTCGCACAACGCACGAACCTGCTCAAAAACCAGCGAAATATCCGCTGCACGCTCTGCCGCAAACCCGCGCTTCGAAACCACCACAAACGGCGCCCACGGCGTCGGACACTCCCCAATTTTGCGCCACTCCCCCGCATCCACAATCGGCTTGGTCATGAATTTTTCCCACATAAACCCATCACCCCGACCTTCCGCCAGCGCCACCCGCGCACCATCCAGATTCCCCACAATCTCAAACTTCAGCTCCCCGCCCTTACCCAACCAGCCCTGCTGCTCAGCCAGAACATACGCCATGATATGCGATCCCGAACGCATCCGGCTCACCGCAAAACGCGTCCCCTCCAGATCCGCCACATGCTCAAAAGACGAACCTGCATGCACATGAATCCCCCAGTGCAGCGGCGAGTCCACAAACGTCCCGAGGATCTTCGCATCCCCACCACCGGCAATGTGCGCCACCACACCCTCGGTCAAAAGCACCGCCACATCGATCTCATCGGCCTCAAGCGCCGCCAACATTGCTCCCGTCCCACCCGGATACGTCTGCCAGCTATAATCAATGCCCGTCCCCCCAAAAACAGATCGCTCGCTTGCACGATACCACGGCAAATTGAAATGCTCCGGCACTCCACCGACACGAAAAACTCCACTCATCCTGGCTCCTTATTTCAACGCGTTCATTCCCGATAATCTCGATCATTCAACACACAACGCGCTGTGTCTTCGCGTGTTTTCAACCACCGGTCAACGCCCGCCACCCATTTATCGGCCCCATTTATACCCGCGGCATCAAATGACTCGACAGCGCATCCGCCATCCTGCACGCTCGCCAAACGATCCAGCGCGCGTCGTCAGGCGGCAAAATATTCGCGACCGTTTCCGCAAACAACTCCAACCACCGATCATAATGCTCATGCGTCGGCCCCTCAAGATTCCAGTGAATCACCGGCGGCGGCCCCTTCGGACTCTGCGAATACGTCCCCTCACTACGCAATACAGCGCGCCAAAAATTAACCATTCGCTCTAAATGCGGCCCCCAATCCTCGATCCGCGTCGCAAAAACCGGCGCCAGCATCGGATCTTGCTGCACCTTGCCATAAAAGTCGTAAACAATCGTCTCAATGTCCTCGACATGAAAATACGGGCGATCGCCAATGGGCCCTTCCGGCTCAACACTTCTTCTGGTTCGCATAGTCAATTCCTATGATGATTTTCAATCCATACCTTCTAGTCTGGTATGTATGCAGAATTTTATATTCTGGCAAGCATCACAATGAAAACAGTTGCTACCTGCCGCCAAATATGAAACCTTGCAACCGTTCATCGGCAGCATGCGGCTTAGACCCGCCCACTTTGTTATTTTGTTAGGCTGGTTTGATTTTCATCCAAACCTAACCCTTCAAGCAGCAACCGAAACCGAAACCACCGGGCGATTATTTTCCCCCGAATTGCGTACCGTTTGCCCTGGTTGATTCAGCTATGTTGAAGCGATTTCTCCAACTCCTCAAAGGTTCTCCAGAGCCCCCGGCCGATTTCGAAGGCTCCTATCTCGATCACGTTTTGCAACAAGTTTACCCGCGCGCTGCACAACGATTGACGGACTGCCCCGCACACGATCCCCTGTTAGTCATCGTCGCCGAAGTCCTCTTGCAGACCGTTCCCCACATCTGGGAAACCGACTACAAAGGCCCCCTGCGCGACGCCGGTACACCCGTCAAACTGCCACCGCCTCCTCCCGGAAAGCCGCCCGGTACGTCTGCTGCCACAGCCACCGAACAAGCATCGACCGAACAAACCGAACAAACCGAACAAACCGCCGGCTTCGACAGCCCCGCCGACGACACGTCCGAACTCGATATTCGACTCGTAATCCCCGCAGATCCCGACGAGCTCACGTCCAACTCCGGCTCCAAAGCAATTCGTCTCGACAACGAAGATGTGCTTCGCAACGGCCGCGTTTTACTGACGATGCTCCTCAACAACGATCGTCTTCCACCCGGCCAACAACTCACCGTCAGCGAATTACTCCTGGCCAGCGAGCTGTGGATTGGCTTCATGCTCCAAAACGATGGCCTTGATGCGCAGGCCCAGAAACTTTTACAGCTTATCGAACAAAAATTCACCGACGGCCAGTTCAGCCAGGCCCGTTTGCTCCTTCAACTCTTTCAAACCGATCGCGCAACGCTTATCAACAATGACCGAAACCTCTTCTACGAAGACATGATCCTGCGCGTTGGAATCCGCCGACGCCACGCAGTTTCGAACGATATAAAAAACGCCATCGCCTCTCGATCAAAACAAATTACCGAGAGTTTGAACGACAAAAACATCCGCAGCCTGTTCGACTATCTACAAGAACACCTCTTCGTAGAATTTCATCTATTCACCCGATCCCCCGAAGAAGTCGAACACTGGCGCAAGATCGCCAGACTATCGACGCTACCCCAGGCCATTCCCTATCTGCTCAATCAACTCCCTCCACGCCGCTGGCGACATCCCGACGGCCTGACCGACCAGCGCAGCATCTCCGCACTTGTGCGTGAACACCTCGTCCCACCCATGCTACGCGAATACGTCGTCCGTCAGATGAAAACGACCTATTTTATCCTCCGCGCCGTCGGCTCAACCGGGCTGGAAAGCTATCTCGATTCGTTTTTCGACTGGTCCGAACAACAATTTGGCGTCGACGCAACCGGATACTTTTCCGAAATCTACACCCGAACCATGGGCCAGGATGAAATGATCACGGCCATTTTCAACGATCTCTACGAACGCTATTATCAGTCCACGGCCGAAGAACTACTCACCAAAATCGACGACGCAAAACTCGAAGAACTACTGGTCGAAGCCATCCAGCGCATCACAACCTGTAACATGAACGAAGTCGCCCCCGGCAATTACAGCCTCGGCGATTTTGTCTTCGACGCACTCACACAGATGAGCTACGCAACCCCGGATTTTGCTTTTAAATTACACCGACTTACCTGATCTTACCCGACCTCAGAATCACCAAGACCATAGTCTTTGATCTTGTACAAAAGCGCACGGTGGCTGATCTCCAACAGCTTCGACGCCGCCGTGCGATTCCCTCCCGTTTTCTCCAACGCCCGCCGAATCAATATCTTTTCCATCGCAAGATTCATCTTCTTAATCGACAGCTCATCCGACGCAAAAAGCTGCTCGATCACGTCCGAAGATTCCCGCACCCGATCCGGCAAATCTTGCTCATCGATCTTGTCGCCCTCACACAAAACAACGCCGCGCTCCACACAATTTTGAAGCTCCCGCACATTTCCAGACCATGAATACGCCATCATAACTGCCATCGCAGCGGCCGTGAAACCACGAACATTGGCCCCCTGACGTTCGTTTTGAACCTCCAGAAAATGATGCGCCAACAATGGAATATCCTCTTTGCGCTCGCGCAGCGTTGGAACACGAATCGCAATCACGTTGAGTCGATGAAACAAATCTTCACGAAACAATTTCTTATCGACCTGTTCCTGCAAATCATTCCAGCTTGCCGCAATAATCCGCACATCAATCGGCCGACTTATCGCCTCGCCGACACGACGAATCTCGCGCTCCTGCAAAACCCGCAGAAGTTTCACCTGCAAACCAAGCGGAAGCTCGGCAATCTCGTCGAGAAAAATCGTCCCCTGATTGGCCGCCTGAAACAACCCACTCTTATCATGCGACGCGTCCGTAAAAGCGCCCTTCACATGCCCAAACA
>JBEBSM010000184.1:0-7663 GCA_040394315.1 Lujinxingia vulgaris | reverse complement strand
CATGGGCATCGACAGATCAAGGCCGACCATTTCGTAGCCACGGCTACTGAGTTCGACTGCGTGACGTCCAAAACCGCACGCCACATCCAGGATACGCGCACCGCGCTTAAGGTTCAGGCTCTGCGCGATAAAATCCGTGTCACGCAGTGTTTGCCGCTCGAGATCGGGCGGCAGTGTACGCAAGTACTCGGTGCCAAAGGCTTCTTGAAACCAGACATCGCGCGGCCGCAGACGTTTGGGCCGCTCTTTGTTCTGCACAATCTTTTCGTCCTGGAGCAACTCTTGCACCAGTCCACGCATTTCTGGATCTACTGCACTACCCGTGGGCGCCCGCTCCTGCACAACCTGTTGCTGCACAACCTGCTGCGGCTGTTGCTGGACAACCTGTTGCTGCACAACCTGCTGCGGCTGTTGCTGGACAACCTGCTGCTGCACAACCTGAGGTTGGGCAGCCACTTGAGGCTGCATAGACGGCGGCGGCAGCGTGGGTCTTTGCTGCGGCTGCTGCGGCGGACGCAACTGAGGAGGTGGTCGTCGAACTTGAGGCTCATCGATTTCGATAGTCTCGATCTCTAGCGCTTCCAGTTGCATCGTCTGAAACGGTCCCGACCGCGCAGCTTCCATCTCCCGCAAAGAAGGCGAAGGCTCGGGTTGGTCCTGGCGAGTTGCCTCGCTTGGCATTTCGGGAAAGTTTGGGGGAACGCTTGGAACACTTGGAATCGTCGGCTGACGCTCGCGACGCGAAACCTCACTGTGCCCGAGACGCGGCGCGCCTTCCTGCCAGCGTTTGATCAACACGCGCGGCGGCAAGATGATCACTTCGGGCGCAAATCGCTGGTCGAGCAAGAACGCAAGCTCATGCGTTTCCGGCATGGTACTGCGCAGATAGGCTTCAAAATCCGCGGGCGTAACCGCCTGCATCTGCATGGTTTTCACCATGGACTGGCGATCGTAATCAGCAGCCGGTTCATCGACCGAGTCATTCTCAATGGGTTCTGTTGGGACCACATCAAGCCGCTTGAACGCGCCCGTGCGCCGACGCGCAATGATTCCTGCTGAGGGAACTTCGGAACCACTCGTGCTTGCAAAGCTTCCGCTCGTGCGCAACGACTCGCTGGCCTCGATCTCAGATTCATCCGGAACGCGAAACGCCGGAATATCGAGTTCCAATCCCTCGATATCATGCGAAGCTTCTTCGGCAGACTCAAACCTTGAACCCACTTCATCCTTCAAATCGATGACTTCACTTTCTTCATCCATCACGTGTTCCAGGCCTGCATTATTGGTTACAAAATTTGGCACTCCGCCAGCACACTACTTCTCGCGCGCAGTTTTCGCGTTGCGCGCGGCCGTGCGGGTTATCGCAAGCACTTTGAAGAGTTGATTAGGCACGTCCTGCCATTTGACGATTTCAGTCCGATTTGGCGCTTACCAAGTGTAACACCTGCCACCGAACTCTCACAAGCAAGGATGCACTGTGTCCTGAGGATACGTTTTTCAACGCCCTCAGGACACGCACCTTATGCCTGCGGTACTTCGCCTATCACCTGCCCGAGACGCAGCATCTGCCCCGACTCCAGCGCACCATCAAAGGTAAACTCTGGCTTGGAAATCAGCAATATGACCGTAGATCCGAGATTAAACACGCCGATTTCATCGCCATGCGCCAACTCAACGGCCTCTTTCGGCGCAAATTCCTGACGACGACGAAAACGCGTGTTCGACAAGAATTCATCAAAACTCAAACCAATGCGCCCGACACACGTCGCACCAACCTTGATCACCGCTACCCGGCCCGTTGCCGGCGTTTCCAGATAGCTGATCAGACGCTCATTGACCGCAAAAAGCTCATCAATGTTCTCGACCGCAAAGGGATTCACCGGAAACAAATACCCTGGTATATAGCTAACCTTGTCCACCCGCCCCGGACTCGGGCTGTGGATCTTGTGGTAATCACGCGGTGACAAGTAGATCGTCGCAAAATGACCATCCTTAAACTTTTCCGCTTCCTCGCCACTATCGACCAGATCAACCAGTCGATACTCGCGCCCCTTGGCCTGCACCAGTGTTTCGTCGGTGATCTTACCAAACGCACCGAGTTTGCCATCGACCGGACTAACCATTACCCGATCATCATCGGTGTCGATACTGCGTGCACCACTGCGCAAATTGCGTGTGAAAAATGCATTCAGGCTCGTATACTCGCCCGGACCATGTTCACCCTCCTCCACATCGATGCCCGCGAAGTTCGCAAACTGCGTGTTCACCACACGTTGCATCGGTGCCGGAAACTCCACATCACACACGGCACCAAACACACGACTTACAAAGTTCTTAGGTAAGCGGCGAAGCGCCTGTAGTTTTACCTGACGAATGATCATGAACAGCCCTTTCTGATATTTGCGGCAATGAATACTGCCACTGCCTTTAGCGCTAAATCGATAAATTTTCAAACTTTGAACGGTAACGCACTGGCAAAACAAGCCGCATTGCTATTAAATTCACAGCAGGTTTCAGCCTTGACAGCTTTTTGCGCCCATCCCAAGATCACCACACGAGCTATCTGTACAGCCGCCGCTCGTTTCCGATCCGCTACTGTTTACCTCGAACACGCTTTCCGGCATGGTTACCGAGGATACGTTTAAGGTCTTTAGCAAGCGGTGATCACCTTTACCAGCAGCGACGAAATCAAAACGCGCTCTATATTGTTTTTATAGCGCTTGCCAATACATTATATATCATTTCACTTGTCCGACGAGGCCTAGAATGCGACGCACTGAACTCACCAAACAAACAGCCAAGACCAAAGGTTACACCGCCCTCGCGTCAGCTACCGCAACCCTGTTGCTCAGTATGTTGCTGACCCCCTACCTGCTGCTGGCTGGCGGACCCATCACACTGTATCTGGCCTACCGATGGTTTCAATACCGCGCGGAATGGGGCCTTCGTTTTTAACTTTTCTGCAATTTTTACGTCCAACCCACCCCATCACACCCATTTCCATACCTCGCTGCGGTTGCACGCTATCGATTCACTCTACTATAGTCTTCCACGCAATGTTTGAGTCCGCTGTTCACTAGTCTCATAGCGTGGATGTATCTTCATGAATCGATATTTCGGTCTGCATACCTTGGAAGGTGAGTGGCACAGCCTGCTCCCTCGATACTTACTACTTGCGGAACGCGTGGTTGGCCGCCGCATCCTCGATATCGGTTGTGGGACCGGTATCGGATCCTCGCTATTACTAGAACTCGGTGCTGAGCACGTCGATGCGATCGATTATCGCCCCGCCGTACTCGAAGTAGCACGCATGAAACACGCCAAACCCGGCCTCGATTTTCATGTCATGTTCTGGGAAGAGCTTGATTTCGACGATCACAGCTTCGATATGGTGATCTGTCTGGATCCGTGCTCACCGGTAACAGACCGCAATCTTCTGCTCGAGATGCGCCGCGTGCTCAAACCAGGCGGTGAATACATCTGTGCCGTTGAGCGCAAAAACCTTCATGGCATCGAAACCGTACTGCCGCGCTACGGCTACGCCGATGTTGCCGAGAAAATCGATCGCAGCACCCACCATGAACGCGTTCCACAACTCGGCGCACTGACCAGCTTTTTCGAAACCATTGTCTCGGTCAGCCAGCAGCCCCACCTCAGCTACATTTTTGACGTCACCTCCGACATCAATGCACCCCATACACCCGACGTTCCACCCAACGATGAAATGCGAAAGGTCTCATCCTCCGACGAAAGTGGTCTGTGGACAGGACCGGCCAAGATCAACGGCGATCTCAGCCCGGAAGACCGAAAGGACGGCGACTCCCACGAATCATCCGAGCGATGGATCACCATGGATCGCCGCTTCTCCTCGCAACGCGACGAAGCTGCCGTAGAAATCCTCTTTTGTGGCGATAGCTACATCGCACCCGCGCCCGTTCGCGAAGTCCGCCTGCCCTATTTCCCACTCGTTGAACGTCTCCAGGAAATGAGCACCGCCCTGCAAAGCCGCTCACGCGAAACACTCCTTGGCGAAGACACAGGCTTTGGCCCCCTGAGCGACGACGGCAGCTTCCCCGAAGCCAGCCATCCCCCATCAACCGTCGATTTCTACGAGCGCGCATCCACCGCTGAATACCTCAATCTCAATGCCTGGCAAGACGATCAAAACACCTCCGTCTCCCTCGCACAGCAAAACATGCCCTACGCGCAGCAACCCGTCGATCCATCCTACGACTACGCGCCCGCTCCACACGTCGACTCGTACAATCAACACAATACCGCGCGCCACCAGCAGCCGCCCTACCAACCGCAGTCGTATCCACCGACTCACAACGAACTCAACGATATACACGCGCAACTTGCCAACGTCGGCAACCTCTACCAACAAGTCCGCAGCGAACTCGAAGATCTCGTCTTTGACACCCGCCGCGAACTCGCTGAGCGCGATCGTTATATCTCCCACCTCGTCGGCACCATTCATAACTGGGAAAAACACTTCCACGATAGCCAGACCGCTACCCAGGAAAGAGATCGAGAAAGCACCGGTATCTATACCAAAAGCTCGATTACCGGCCCCGATTCCCACGACGATCACGACGATCACGACGAGCCTAAAACAACCATCTTTTCGATCCGCGAAGACGAACTCAATGATCTCGTTAGCCCAAACGCACCCACACCGGTAGCCGCCGACACCGACCAGAATTCGTCAGACGCGCTCGATCAGGTTGTCACATCCGCCGATCCAGTCGATGCTCCCGAATCTGAATCCGACGAATCATCCAGCTCAAGCCAAGAAGACAAAGAAAAACATTCCGTTTGATCGAGACAACCCGACGTAAATCCGCGAGTTATCATGAACCGTCCCTTACACACCCTGTTGTTCGCCGCCGGCATCCCCGCCATCCTCGCTCTGACCAGCCTGGGTATTTCCCAGAACGCATTTGCCGGCGGTTTTGAACTACCCGAAAACACCACCAAATCACTGGCTCGCGGCGGCACCGGCGTTGTGATGAAGCGCGACCCAAGCGCGCTCTACTTCAATCCCGCACTCCTGCCACGCGCCCGCGGAGTCCAAGTTCTACTCAACGCAAACCTCATCGACCTGAATCTCGAATTCCAGCGCGATCCCCTCATCTATCAGCTCGGTAACCGCGAAGAACGCCAGGACTTTGAACCCGTCGAAAACAACGGCGGCGTCTTCGTTGCCCCCTTCTTCGCAACCAGCTGGGATTTAGGAATCGAGAACTTAACCGTCGCACTCGGTGCCTTCGGACCCAGCGCCTACGGCTCCCCCTGCTACGGAAAAAAAGAAGACGGTGAATGCAAACCCGACGGCGGCGCCGCACGCAACATGGTCATCGGTACCGATCTGATCGTTATCTATTTCAGCGCCGGCGCAGGCTACCAGTTCAACAACGTCTTTGGCGGACAACTCAGCGTCGGCCTCACTGCCATGGCCGCCTACATGAACACCAGCTTTTCAAGCACCTTTGAAGCTGACCTGGATTCCAACGAGCCCTGGCAAGAAGCCGCCGATAACGAAGCCGTCTTCTACGCCAACAACCTCACCGACTGGAAACCCACCGGCGTCATCGGCCTGGCCTATGATCGCAACGGCTTTCGCCTCGGCGCATCCTACCGCCCACCCATCAAATGGAAATCCACCGGCAAAGCCACCATCGAGTTCCCCGGATACCTCAATGACCTCGATGCCCGCCTTACCGACGATAACCTGACCTTCAACACCTGGCACGCCGGCTCGCTGCGCCTTGGCATCGGCTACGAAGGCGGCACACATCCCGGACGCCCCGAACTGCCACGCTACGATATCGAACTCAACGGAACCTGGGAAAACTGGTCGCTCGTCGACAACTTCCACATCGAAGTCGCCGGCGACGTCGCGTTGCATGAAATCGCCGACGAAAACGACAATCCCGAAGTCATCCCCATCAACGATATCTATCAATCCAAAAAGTATCAGGACGTCTACAGCCTTCGACTCGGCTCAAGCTACGCATTCCTGCCCTGGCTGACCGGCCACGCCGGCGGATATTTTGAAACCGCTGCACAGACCGACGCCTACACAAACGTCGACTTCGTCAGCTGGCAACGACTCGCTGGATCCTTCGGCGCGACCTTCCACCTCTTCGATAGCCTCGACTTCGACCTGGCCTACAGCTACGTCGGATCACCCGATCGACAGGTCACCAACGGCGGCGTCTACAACCAGATCCCACTCCACGGCTGCACCGGTCCGGACTACGACAAACCCACCTGCCGAGGTGCCGGTATCCCGCCCGGAAACCAACAAAACAACGGCGCCTGGTCCACACATGCCCAGATGGCCAGCGCCGGACTCACATGGCAGTATTGATCCCTCGATGCTATCTTGCTCCAAAAGCTCTTCCCCCAAACTTCACCGAAGGCCGGCGTTGAATACCGATAGATTCCAAGCACTCCCACAATTGAACCAGACCGACGACATCCAAGACACCCCCGGCGGCGTGCTCCGACTTGCCGCCGACGGCACCATCCTGGACGCACCCCTGTTCTTCGCCGAAGCACTCAACATGCACCTGCGCGAAGTCCCGTCGATCTATCATCTCTTCGATCCCGACAACTCTCCGCACCTCATCCTCACACGAATCTATCGACATCCCCACGGGACCATCGAGTTTCACCTCACCGTGCGCGGATCTTTTGGCACACCGCACGCCTTTCGCTACTGGTCCGTGCCCACGAGCCCCCACGATCGCGAAACCACCGCATCGTTTTTCGTCGTCGACGACAGCGCCATTCTCCAAAACCACGAGTGGGCCGCCCGACGTCACCGACGCGAAATCCTCAACGACGTGCAAACTTCGCTCTCCATGCACTTCAAAAACCGTCTGGCCGCCGTCCAGGCCCTAAGCGAAATGCTCCAGGATTCCCCCGACCTCGCCAGTGAAATCGCTCCACGACTCGTCGACGCCGTCCGCGATCTGAACTACGCATTCAACCGCATCACCGCAAACACCGGCAACTTTTCACCCTCACGCGACAACGATCTCCCCATCCGCCTGAGCGACCTGGCCGCCATCATGGCCACCTGGAGCATGAGCCGCATCGCCGTCATCGGCCGAACCCACAACGTCGACAAAGCCACACTCATCTCGTCCTCCAGCGTCGAACGCGTTATTTTACCCGTTGCCCAAAACGCCCTCGAAGCATCCCCACCCGACAGCATCGTCTACGTCGACGTCACCGAAGTCCGCGAAGGCTTTGCACACATCGTCATCGAAGACTCCGGCCACGGCATGAACGACCACATCCGCAACCGCGCCGAAGATCCCTTCTTCACCACCCGCCCCGGCTACCTCGGCCTCGGCCTCTCCCAGGCCCGCGAAGCTCTCCGCACAGCCGGCGGCCAATGGAAAATCGAATCCACTCCCGGCCACGGCACCCGCATCACCATCCTCCTCCCCGTCACCACCGCAGCCCACCTGTTCCGCTAAGTTCCCCAAAACCCCCAACAACGCCCCCACCCACCCGTTTCCCTTAGCCACCCAAGTTTTCTGGTCACACACCACCCCGTTTCACCCAACAGCCCTTTTTTCTGGGTCAACGACCACCCCGTTTCACCCAACAGCCCTTTTTTCTGGGTCACACACCACCCCGTTTC
>JBEBSM010000183.1:0-7685 GCA_040394315.1 Lujinxingia vulgaris | reverse complement strand
AGGGGACCTGTCGAAATTCAACGGACCAGGTGTTGTTGGCGTGGGTTAGGATCACGTATTGTGCACGGTTGTCGCTGTTGAAGGGCAGTCCGACGCTACCGACGTTGACGACCAGTCCGGAGGCTGTGCGGCGTTCCATGGGGCGGTGGGTATGTGCGCAGAGGATGATTTTTTCTTCAACGGAAGCCAGGTGATGTTCGACGTCTTCTTCGGGCGTCCAGGTTCCGATGCCTTCGGAGTGTGAGCGTGGGCTGCCGTGGACCAGGCGTAGATCGTTGGTGAGTGAGGATGTGCGGCTGAAGGGGAGTGAGTCGATGAATGCGGCGCTGTCGGCGTCGAGTTCGTTTGCCATCCATCGGGCGGCCGACCATTCGTTCAGGGTGCGCCATTCGGCGGGGATTTTTCCGTGATAAAAGGAAAGTAGATAATCTTCGTGGTTTCCGCGCACGCCTTGCCAGCCGTGTTGCTGGATGCGTTTGATGACCGCCGTGCCCATGGGACCTCGTCCGACGATGTCGCCGCCGATGAGGACTTCATCCACATTTTGGTGGGTGAGATCGTCGATGACAGCGTCGAGTGCGAAGAGGTTGGCGTGGATGTCTGCAAGAATGGCGATGCGCATAGGATAATCAGGAGCAATAAGTAAATTCAGAACTTTTTATTAATCTACGGTGGACGAAGTCTTATGGTGCCTCAGGTTGTGGCTCAGGTCCAGAGATAGGTTTTCCAATCTTCGGGATGATTGTCGAGCTGGCCAGCGCCGGTTGAGAATGGCCACCAACGTGGTTCGACGGGTTGTTTGAGTAGTGGCATTTTGGCTTCGGCGGGTGTGCGGCTGCATTTTTTGCGGTTACAGGGCTGGCAACTGGTTACGATGTTGGTCCAGGAGATTTTACCGCCACGGCTTTTGGGCATGACGTGGTCAAAGGTGAGCACGGAAGCGGAGAATTTTTGTCCGCAGTACTGGCAACGAAAACCGTCGCGTCGGTAGACGTTGAGTCTTGAAAAGTGGACGCGGGTGCGGTGAACGCGAACGCGTTGTAGAAGCCGGAGCACGGAGGGCAATGGATAGGGCGTTGTATAGGTCGTTACAAATTCGGCTTGATTGGTGAGTACTTCGGCTTTGCCGAGCCAGGTCAGCGTGATTGCTTTTTTCCAGGAAACAATACTTAACGGTTCATAAGAAGCGTTCAACAATAGGGCGGATCTCATACAGTCAATACTCGCGGTTAGCGCCGGTGTTTGCACCTTATGCAATCGGCAGTGGAGATGACGGGAGACGTCAATTCAATTGAACTCATTTAACAAACATATTCACATGGAATATATATTTCTCAAGGATTTCAATAGGTTTTGAAAGTTTCTTGGAAATTTGCTGTAATTTTCCACTCTTTAATAGTCAGAAAGCTTACCAGATCCGGTGGCGCGGGCGATGGCCAGGACGAATACGCGGTGGTATCCGGCGCTTAAAAGTACGGTAGAAACTTCGTGGGTTGTGGCGGTGGTGGTTAGCACGTCATCGAATAAAACGGCGGTGGTATCGGGCGTGGATGGTGGGGATGCGTTGAAGGCGTCGCGCAGGTTTCGGAGGCGTTCGCCTCGGGTGAGGCCGGCCTGGGGAGGTGTGCGGCGGATTTTTTGAACGGCATTCATGTTGGTTTTGTAGTGGGTTTTGCGTGTGATCTGCTGAAGGATGAGGGCGGCGGGGTTGAATCCGCGTTTGCGTAGATCGTGGACGTGCATGGGGACGGGGATAAGGCAGAGATTGCCTGTGTTGGTGTGTGTTTCTTGGATTTTGGCGAGTTTTTCGAGCATCCAGTGGCGAGTGAGGTGGGCTAGCGTGCGGGTTTTGTGGAGTTGTTGCGCGTATTTGATGCTCTGGATGGCTTCGGAGATGATTCCTTCGTATTCGAAACAGGCCCAGGCTTTGTGGAAGGCTGGTTTGCGCTCAAGACATGCTTCGCAGAGCGTGTCGGGGTTGGCGGCTGGTCTGCCGGGGAAATCAAAGCGTGGGCTGGAGCACTGTGGACAGCAGGGGCCATCGAGGCGATAGATGGTGGGGCGACAGGTCGGGCAGGCAGCGGCGATGCCGGGATCGGTGTTGTTGGCGTGCTGCAGGCTTGTGTAATAACGGTTGCATCCAAGGCATCGCGGTGGAAAAACCAGATCTGAGGCGTGGTTAAAGGTGCGGATCAGCGAGTTGGAGAGCCGAGATATTGAAGCATGCATGGCTGAATTCTCGATAAAATTGGTTAACATCGAATCTTTGGACTCTTTGTTTTCGAGAAATTCAGCAAAATGTTGCCGGTTATTTTGATTGTTTTCAGAAAACAGCAAGAAACCGTGCTTTTTCGTCAAAAGTTGAGAGAAAAGAATGAAGTTTCAGATTATTACGATGGGAAAGATGCGCGACAAGAATTTCCGTGCGCTGACGTCGGGGTATATTGATCGGGTTCAGAATTATCTGCCGACGGAAGTAATAGAGCTGCGTGAGGGACGCACGATTGCGGAGGAAGGCGAATCGATGGTGCGTGCAACGCCGGCGGGTGCGATTACCGTTGCGCTTAGCGAGGACGGAACGCTGCTTACGAGCGAAGAATTTGCGGGGTGGGTGAATAACTGGATGATCGCAGGGACGCGTCATGTGAGTTTTTTCATCGGTAGCGCGAGCGGTCTTGATCCGGAGTTCAAGGCCGGCTGCCAGCGCCGTTTGTCACTGTCGCCGATGACGTTTCCGCACGACATGGCACGGATGATGCTGGCGGAGCAGCTATACCGTGCCATGTCGATTATTCGCGGTGAACCGTATCACAAGTGAATTCTAGGGTTAGAATTACTGGTTGAAGCGGTCCATGTCGAAGTGGCCGTAGAGTTCGGCGGGTTTGTCTTCGAATTCAACGCGGGGAGCTTCGAGCCACATGCGCTCGAGGTTGTAATCCTGGCGTGTTTCACCGTTGAAGATGTGGACGATGACGTCGCCGTAATCGAGCAGCGCCCAGCGTCCGTGTTCGATGCCTTCGGTGCCAAGTGGTGGGCGGCCGGATTCGCGCATGGCGGTATCGAGGCGGCGTGCCAGAGCCTGTACGTGGCGCTCGGAGGTGGCGGTCGTGATCACGACATAGTCGGTGTAGCTGACGATGTTTCTGAGATCGATGACGGTTGTGTTGAGGGCTTTGAGCTCCCAGCTCAGTTCAGCCAGACCGTGGACGACGCTGAAAAGATCTTCGTCGCGCGGAAAGGAGGTGGATGTGTGTTCGGAGACTGCGGTTTCGTTCTTCATTCGTTTCCTGGGTGTAGTAAAAATACTAAGTCCGCAATCAGCTTCGGATCTGTCCGTTTCCGATGACGACGAATTTAGTAGTGGTCAGTTCTTTGAGGCCCATCGGACCGTAAGCGTGCATGCGGGTGGTGCTGATGCCGATTTCGGCACCAAGACCGAGTTGGCCGCCGTCACTAAAGCGCGAGGAGGCGTTAATCATAACGACGGAGCTATTGACCTGGTCGACAAATTGCTCGCTGGCCGAGAAGTTCTGGGTGATGAGAACTTCGGTGTGTCGTGAGCTGAATTCATCGATGTGGGCAATGGCATGGTCTAGATCGTCGACAACTCGCACGGCAATTTGCAGAGCGAGGTGTTCGGTGCGGTAGTGATCCGGCGTGGCGGGTGTGAAGAAAGACGGATCAATGTCAGCTTGTTTTGCAATTTCGAGCGAACGTTCGCACAGGAAAAAATGTACGCCGGCGCTGCTCAGCTCCCTTAGCACGCGTGCAAGGTGTAAGTCGACAGCATCGTTGAGAATGAGCAGAGTTTCTGCAGCGTTGCAAACGCCGGGACGCTGGGTTTTGGCGTTGAGCACGATAGCATCGACGTCTTCTGCTCTGGCGGAGCCGTCGACAACGAGATGGCAGATGCCGGAATCGTGTTTGATGACGGGCATGCGCGCGTTTTGGTTTACGAAGGAAACCAGTCCGGGGCCGCCGCGTGGGATGACGACGTCGATATATTGGTCGAGGCCGAGCATTTCTTTTACGGCTTCGCGATCGGTTGTGTCGATGAATCCAATCGCGTCGTAGGCGGCGGGTGAGAGGTCGCTTTTTTCGAGTCCTGCGCGCAGGGCTTTGTAGACCGCGCGGTTGGATGCGAACGCGTCGGATCCGCCTTTTAAGACGACGCCGTTACCGCTTTTCAGGCAAAGGGCTGCGGCGTCGCTTGTGACGTTCGGGCGTGATTCGTAAATAATACCGATGACGCCAAGCGGGATGCGTTTTTTGCCGACCTTGAGTCCGTTGGGGCGAACCCAGACTTCGTCCATGCCGCCGACGGGGTCGGGCAGGGCGATAACTTCGGCGATGGAATTGGCCATTTGCTGGATCGCTTCTGGCGTCAGGCAGAGGCGATCGATGAATGCCGGTTCCATGCCGCGTTCGCGGGCATTGGCAACATCGATGACGTTGGCAGCCAAAATTGCGTCTTGATGTTCGACGAGCGCGTCGGCCATGTGGCGAAGCGCATTGTTTTTGGTCTGTGTGTTTTCGCGTGCCAGACGCCTGGCGGCATCGCATGCGCGTTGGGCGACTACGTGTACTTCGGTGAGCTTCTCCAGAACAGATCCCATGTGCAAAACTTCGTTGCGTTAAGGGTGAGGGTACAATCGAGAAATGGCCAATTACGCACATCCCTCTATTTCAATCATAGAGCGCGCGGCTGTGCAGTCAACCTCTGCCAGATCCGGGGTGCTACGGGACAGTAAATCTCGAAAGTATAACCCGAACGAGCGTCTCTATTAGCAGAGAAACGATAAACAGTGAAGGCGTGGCAAATGTGCCCGAAGAAGGGTTAAAGATTGTTTTTGGTCAATAAAGCGCATGAAAGCGAAGATTTTGGAGGGAAATGAAAAATAGTTGCTTGACTTCGATTTGGCGGTGGCTACAGTCCCGGCCGTTGGCAGTCTCCCTCTGAGACTGCTAAATTGAAAAACAGATAGAAATCTGACCCAAAACAACTTTTTTAAAACGAGGTACATTATGAAGTTTCAGCCACTGTATGATCGAGTTCTGATTCAGCGCATTGAAGGCGAAGCGAAAACGGCTTCCGGAATCATCATTCCTGAAACCGCTAAAGAAAAACCGCTTGAAGGCGTTGTCCGTGCGACGGGCAAGGGCAAGTACAACGATAAAGGCGAGTTGATCGCGCTGCAGGTTAAGGAAGGCGATCGCGTTCTTTTCGGAAAATACTCCGGAACCGACGTTACCATCGACAACCAGGAACACCTGATTTTGCGTGAAGACGAGATCCTCGCCATCATCGTCGACTAATTTCTGAAAAGAAAAATCGACAAAAAGTTTCGTTAGTAAGTAATTGGAACGATAAATTTTAGAATATTTAGGAGAATCATCATGGCAAAAGAAATCATTTTTGATACCCGCGCTCGTCAACGCATTCTTAATGGCGTTAACATTCTTGCGAATACCGTTCGCGTGACGCTTGGACCTAAGGGTCGCAACGTTGTTATCGAGAAGCCATTTGGTGCTCCGGTAATCACGAAGGACGGCGTCAGTGTTGCGAAAGAGATCGAACTTGAAGATCGCTTCGAGAACATGGGCGCGCAGATGGTTAAGGAAGTTGCAGCAAAGACTTCTGACACGGCCGGTGACGGAACGACGACTGCAACGGTTCTTGCGCAGGCAATCATGCGTGAAGGAACCAAGCTTGTGACTGCCGGACACAACCCGATGGAAATTAAGCGCGGAATCGACAAGTCGGTTGCAGCTGTTGTTGAAGCTCTTCATGGCCTTGCAACCAAGACCAACGAGCGCGAGAAAATCGCACAGGTTGGAACGATTTCGGCTAACAACGACGAGACAATCGGTGAGTTGATTGCTGACGCAATGGAAAAAGTCGGCAAGGAAGGCGTGATCACGGTTGAAGAAGCCAAGGGTCTGCACGATGAGCTTGAGTTCGTCGAAGGTATGCAGTTCGATCGCGGCTACTTGAGCCCGTACTTCGTTACCGATGCAGAGCGCATGGAAGTTAGCCTTCAGGATCCTCTGGTTCTCTTGTTCGACAAGAAAGTCACGAGCATGAAGGATCTGATGCCTCTTCTTGAGCAGGTTCACGGCCAGGGCAATCGTCCGCTGTTGATCGTTGCTGAAGACGTTGATGGCGAAGCACTTGCAACGCTTGTTGTGAACAAACTGCGCGGCGTGTTGAACGTTTCGGCTGTCAAAGCTCCTGGTTTTGGCGATCGTCGCAAGGCAATGCTGGAAGATATCGCGATTATGACCGGCGGACAGCTGATCAGCGAAGAGCGTGGAATGAAATTGGAAGGCGCCAAGCTGACCGATCTCGGAACGGCCAGCTCGATCACGATCAACAAAGATTCGACCACGATCGTTGGCGGTAAGGGCACGAAAGAGGCAATCAACGGCCGCGTAGCTCAGATTAAGGCTCAGATCGAAGCAACCACAAGCGATTACGATCGTGACAAGCTGCAAGAGCGTCTTGCCAAGCTGGTCGGTGGTGTTGCGGTTATCAAAGTCGGAGCACAGACCGAAATTGAGATGAAAGAGAAGAAAGACCGCGTTGAAGATGCTCTCAATGCAACGCGTGCAGCTGTTGAGGAAGGAATTGTCCCTGGCGGCGGTGTTGCTCTTCTTCGTGCATCGAAAGTTCTCGATGACCTCAAGCTTGAGGGCGAGCAGAACTTCGGCATTGATATCGTTCGTCGTGCCTGCCAGGAGCCGATTCGTCAGATCGTTGGCAAGGCCGGCGTGGAAGGCTCGATCGTTGTGAACCAGGTTCTCTCGAACACGGGTAACTACGGATACAACGCACGCACGGACGTGTACGAAGACCTTGTAAAAGCTGGTGTTATCGATCCGGTTAAGGTTACGCGTACCGCGCTTCAGAACGCAGCCAGCATTGCTGGTCTCATGCTCACCACCGAGGCGATGATCGCCGACAAACCCAGCAAAGATGATGGTGCTGGTGGCGGTGGCGATATGGGTGGCATGGGCGGAATGGGCGGCATGGGCGGCATGGGCGGCATGGGCATGATGTAATCTGCTCCAGCTCTGTGCGGACATAGTGGTCTGTTGAAGACCACTTGTACGTAGCGTCTATTTGCAGCAAATAATAAATGGTCCGAGGGAAGTGCTCCTTCGGACCATTTTTATGTTATGAGGGATGGCTTGCCGTGAACTTCCAGGCAAAGCGGCTTCGCGCCAGTTGATGAATAGTGTGAAATGTCCTAAGAACTCCGTGAAGTTTCATCCAAAAGCGTTGCCCGTATTTTAATGAGGAATCGATGTCAAACGATAGACTTACCGGACGATCGGAGCCGTATTTACGGCCCGGACTGCTATTTGAAGGTAAATATCGGATCATCAAAATGCTGGGGACAGGCAGTTTTGCGAGCGTTGTGCACGCGCGTCATGAGATCATGGGGCGCGATGTTGCGTTGAAGTTTTTGAAGCCGGAAGTGGTCGAGAAGTATCCGGAAGTTTCCGACCGATTTGTCAAAGAAGTTCAATTCGTCAGCAAGCTGAATAGTTCGAGCACGGTAACGATCTTTGATTTCGGGGAAACAGCGGACGGCATCTGTTATATGGTGCTTGAGTACGTTGATGGCGAAACGCTGGACTCATGGATTGACCGACGCGGTGCTACGAAGGCGTCGGAGTCG
>JBEBSM010000182.1:0-7690 GCA_040394315.1 Lujinxingia vulgaris | reverse complement strand
ATCAGCCGATTCCAGCGACCAGTCCTTCGCATCCGCAAAACTTTTTGTCGTCACGCTATCAATATCCGAGCGAATACGCGCTTCCACATTCCCGGCAATCTCAAACTGCAACGTCGCCGCTTGTTCTTCAGCCGCAGCCGTTCCCAAAACACTCAACGAAACCAACAAACCAGCCAGCAATACCGTTATTTTATTCATCACAAGACCCTATTTTTGGGCATCGCGCGGCTATCCACAATATCAACATGCTCGCACGCCAAAATCTCACCGCCAAAAAAGCGCATCGCAGTTTCAACAAATCCATCCGGAATATCCGTCAACAAAAACCGACGACTTCCACACGCTTTCACCAAACCCGCTGAGCCACTCGAAACACTGCTAGAATCACTGCGCAACAACCCGCGCGCATCTAACATCTCGCGCAAAGCCTCCGCCGTGGCAGCCCCTGAGTCAAGAAGACTGACTTTTTCACCAAGCATTCGCCCGGCAACTTCGCGAATTGCATCATACAACAGCGGATAATGCGTGCATCCCAAAATCAGCGTATCGATCGACTTACCCGCCAACTGCTGCAGATAACTCTCGAGAATCGCCTCCGCAACCGGCCCGCTCGACCAACCCTCCTCCGCCAGCGGAACCAACAACGGACACGCAACCTGATGCACCGTCGCCGTTGAATGAAACCCGCGCAACGTCTGCGGATAACTCCCACTCAACACCGTGCCCCGCGTTCCCATCACACCGATTGTTCCACTGAGCGTGATCGTCGCCGCGTGCCTTGCCACCGGCTCCACCACGCCCACAACCGGCAGCTCCGGATAATGCTCGTGCAAAGCATCCAATCCGTACGCCGTCGCAGTATTACAGGCCACAACCAACGCCTTGATATCATGCGCCATCAGGGTCTCCGCCGCGTTCAACACGTAGCGACGCACCGTTTCCGCTCCACGATTCCCATACGGAACCCGCGCAGTATCCCCCAAATAGATGACATTTTCGCCCGGCAACGCCTCCACAACCGCACGCATCACCGTCAATCCACCCACACCACTATCAAAAACGCCGATTGGCCGATCCTGTTGATCCATAACTTACAACCACTGCATGAAAAGTACGATCTGCTGACTTGAAATTACATTACCCTTTCCAACCACACTCTACCCCGGCTTTGCTCAAAAAATCCACGTTGTTGCATTCGCTAACCCTGTGCTAAATTGCCACCCAGCGTACTTCTTTATATTCGATCTGCGCCCTTCCGGAGCTGGCATGTTAATTGGTTATAATAACGACGTTAAATATCAAGGTTTGATCTTCCACATCCAAACCGAAGATCGTGGAAGCGGCAACGATCAGAGCGTCGAATCCCAACTTTTTCAGGGCGGGCAAATCCTCGATACCAAGATTACGCCCTACGCCGATCTCGTTCAGAATCTCAACGACGAAGAACGCGACAAAAAAATTCGCTCCATCATGCAGACCAGCCACAAAGGTCTGTTCAAAAAACTCCGTTCCGGAGAATACAACGCCCTGGTCGGACTCGATCCGGTCGAAGTCGTCGCCGAAGAAATCAACGAAAACGACTTCACCCCCAGTCAGGAACGCGTGCCCGACGAAGCCCGACTCGTCGAACAACAAGGCGAAGCCGCTTTCCACAGCCCCAACATGGGAGATCACGTCGATCTGGCTGCCCTCAAAAGCAAACTCGCTGGACTCGCTGGAACCTCCGAGCTAAACGCCGTCAGCGAAGCTGCCGACGATAACGAAGCCGTCGACAACCTCTTCGAAGAACTCCAGAGCCATCAGGCCGCGGTCACGGTCGCTCCAGAAAAATCCCCGGCCAGGCCAGCCAAGCAACGCGCCACTGCACAATCCCCCGATGCCGACGAACCCATGACGCTCGTACTCGACGCAAAAACGCTGTCCAACACGTCCTCAAAAGCCACCACACAAAAAAGCTCCTACACACTCGATTCCGGCGGAAAATCCGCGGCACTCTCGCCCGCTATTCAGGCCGCACGCGCCGCAGCCGCACGCCTGGCTTCACCACAAAGCTCCGTCGCGCCAGGCATCGACTTTGAACCAACCGGCCAGATTGCCTGGACCGGATGCGAACCACCCGATCAAGATCTTTCCCTGCTTTCGCTCGTAGAAGCATACCTGCACGGTTAATTTCGTGGCCCCACGACGTCTATGATCTCCTGCTTTCAGCTATCTATCGATCACCCGCGCGACGCGCAGCCAATCTTTGAAAACACTGGCTTTGAAGTCGAACCAGCCTCCTGGACCGAAATCATCGGTCCGGCCGCCAGCGGCAAAAGTCTGCTCTTCTCCATCTTGAGCCTGACCCATAGCCCCCTCAAAGGAAAACTACTCATCGCCGGACGTAACGTCGAACGCCTCCGAGGCCCGGCATACGCCGAGTTACGCCGACGAATCGGAAGCTGCAGCCAGAACCCAACCCTGCTCAACCGACGCACCGTCATCGAAAACCTGATCATCCCACTCATCGTTCGCGGGCAAGAAGCCAACGCCGCACCCGAAGCCGAACACCTCCTCAACTCGCTCAACCTCATCGCCCTACGCGATGCCCCCCTCAAATCACTCGCCAATTCCCAACGCCAGGCCATCGCAATGCTGCGCGCCATCATCGGCCGCCCCCCACTCATCATCATCGATGACGGCTTCGAGCTGATCGATAAAAAACACCTCGCCCCCATCATCACACTCCTGCGCGCCGCTCAAACCAACGGAAGCACCGTCATTCTCTTTGCCCGCCAGCCCATCTGCACAAAACCCCACGTCCGACGCCTCCAGATTCAAGACAAACAGCTTCACGATGTTTCCCCCAACCTCGTAAATGCACCCGCCAAAAACGAGGAATCCTCATGTTAAGACCACCACTACAAACGCTTTACGACCGCAAAAAACGCACCATCCTCACCGCCACCATGCTCACCGTCGCCCTGGTAATCCCCGTCGTCTTAGCACTCGCGGCCACCACCACCTTCAGCATCGCGCGCCAAAAACTAGACAGCTATCGACCCATCATTTACCTTACGACCGACGCCAGCGCCGACGCCACCGAACAACTGCGCAACGAAATCAGCCAGTGGGCCACCGTCGCCACCGTCACAAAACGAAGCTCCACCGACGCTCTCCAACAACTCGAAAAACGCCTCGGTCCCGAACACGTCCGCAGCCTCGGTCTCACCAAAGAAATGCTCCCCAACAGCCTGCTCATCGAACCCAAAATCCCACTCGCTGGACACATCCAGCTCATTTCCCGCGTCGCCGGACTTGAAGCACGCATGGAAGTCGAATCCGTCGATATCCCATCCGCAGACGCACTCAAAACCCTGCGTTTAACCGGAATGGCCACCGCCGCAACCTCCTTTCTACTCCTCATGCTCACCTTCAGCGCCCTCAACGCACTCGCCAATTTCCTGCGCACCCTCGAACACCACGAGCGCCACGAACTCGCTATTTTAGAAATCTTTGGCGCCGACGATTCCGCACTGCGCCGCCCAACGCTCATCCGAGGAATCACCATCGGACTATGGAGCGGCGTCGCTGCAACCGCTCTGGTCGGCCTCTCACTCGCTATCTGGCAAGCCGATCTAACACTTGCACTCGGACAACTAAAAATCTTCTCCGCCACCGGTTTTCTCATCGTCGCCCTCCCCCTATTTCTCGGCCCCCTGCTCGGTTTGTTAGCCGGAATCATCGTCACACGCCGCAAAGACCGCGCCACCAACTCCGCTATTTTACGTCCTCTTTTACGCTGGCGAGGCTCTCGATGAACGCGATGAAGTGGCTGAGTGTGAGGAGTGTGGTGGGTGGATGTGTTGGAATTGCCCTGAGCGTACTCATCGCCCAACCCGCAATTTCCCAAACTCCAACATCCCCCGCACAAGCTTCGGTTTTCGAAATCCTCGACCAAAACGAAGCCCAGATCTCGCACTTTAAAGACCAACAACGAGCCAACAAAAGCGCAATTTCCCACGCCACACGACGCCTCGAACTCCAATCCCAGGACGCCGACACCGCCCGCCGCGCAACCCAACGCCTCCAACGCGAACTCGCCACCCAACTCGGCGCATGGGAGCGCGCCCAACGCACCATCGAACGTGAACAACACCACTGGCAAACCGGCCACGGCTCCGACACCACACGCCTGCTCGACCGCGCACGCCCCCACGCACTCCAAAGCCGCGCCGCCGAAATCGCCCTCTTGCGATCCGTCCACAAAGACGAACAGCAAGTCGACACACTCCTGCTCCACATCACCCAACTCGGCGTCGAACTCGCTCAAAACACCGCCAACACCGACGTCAAACAACGCGAACGCACTAAAATCATCGAACAAGCACGCGCACCCGAACAACGCGCAAAAGCACAGGCCGAGCTAGAACTTACGCGCCAAAAACTCGACAAATCCCTGCAAAAAAACGCTGACAAAGACGCGGCAGACAACAACAGCAAAATCACCGACGACTTTCACCGCCTCAAAGGCACCCTCGTCACACCCGTCCCCACCTCACCAACCTTTGGGTTTGGCCCACGAAAACAGGCCGAATCCATGAGCTTCATCCGACACACCGGCTACACCTACGTCATCGACGCCGGCACACCCGTTCGCGCCGTCGCACCCGGCATCGTCGTTTTAGCACAGACTTTTCAAGGCTACGGAAAATTGGTTATCCTCGATCACGGCTCGGGCTATCACTCGATTTACGCCCACCTCGACGAAATCAACGTTGACCTTGGCAAACACATCAGCCGTAGTTACACGATCGGAACTTCCGGCCAAACCGGAAGCATCGAAGGCCCAAAACTCTACTTCGAACTCCGACACCAGGGCCGCGCCATCGATCCGGCACCATGGTTTTTACGACGCGAATAATTCTACTCTCTTGCTGTTCAGGGTTTTACCGATGTTTGAAAACGCACGTGTCGCCGTCGTTGTACCTGCCTACCGCGAAGCCATAATCTTACCCCGAACGCTTGCCAGAATCCCCGATTACGTCGACCACATCGTCGTCGTCGATGATGGCTCCCCGGACCAGACCTTCAACGTCGCACACGCTTTCGCACAAACAGATCCACGCGTAACCGTCGTACGACTCGGCTTCAATTACGGCGTCGGCCGCGCCATCACCGAAGGCTACCGCCGCGCCATGCAACTCGGCGCCGACGTCATCGCCGTCATGGCCGCCGACGATCAAATGGACCCCGCCGACTTACCCAGTCTGCTACAACCCGTTATCAGAAACACCGCCGATTACGCCAAAGGCAACCGACTGATCCACCACGAAGCACGCGCCATGCCCCCCGTCCGCCGCGCCGGCACGCGCTTGCTCGCCAGACTCACCGGATACGTCGCCGGAATCTCCGATCTCGACGACGCCCAATGCGGATACACCGCAATCTGCACCAAAATGCTCCACCGTTTACCCCTCGACGACATCTATCCACGTTACGGATACCCAAACGACATGATTTTGCGACTCGCCGAACACGGTGCCCGCATCACACAACCAACCGTTCGCCCGATTTACGCCGACGAAATCAGCGGCCTCAGCGTCCCCAAAATCATCGTCCCCATCTCCGGCATCCTTTTACGAGGCGCTCTTCGTCGAAGCGCCCTGCGCCGCTCCACGCTTTTCCAAACAAAAACTCCGCTTAAAACCCCCTTCCTACAAACTATCTGACCCCCAAGACCAAAATGACTCTTCCCCAACCCCTGCGCGTCCTGTGCATCACCAGCAGCTATCCCCGCTACGCGAACGATATCTCTGGTCGTTTTGTTCTCGATTTTTGCGATCACTTAGCCCGCCGCAACCACGTCGTCGACGTCCTCACCTGGAGCGACGCCGCCGTAGATCCGGACTTCGCACCCATCAACCATTGCGTCGAACGCGTGCGCTACGCACCATCCGGCCTCGACACCCTGTTTTACGGCGCCGGCGTTCCCGAAAACCTCGAATCCGCACCCATCAAAGCGCTCATGGTCCCAACCGCCATGACCGCCATGGCCATCAAACTCGTCAAAAAGATCCGCGCCAGACGCCACAAATACGACGTCATCGTCGGACACTGGATCTTACCCGGCGGCATCCTGGCCCGCATCTGCGGCCGCATGCTCGGCATCCCATCCGTCATCGTCGGACACTCCGGCGGCGTCCACATGCTCGCCAATCTCCCCAAACCCATCGCCCACCAACTCGCCAAAATCATCGTCGATGGCCCCCTGACCCTGCCCACCGCCGAACTTCGCGACAAACTCTGCAAATTCGCAGACGCCAGCCACGCCCAGGTTTTACCCATGGGCTTCAACATGCCCACGACCGCCGACACCCCAGATATCGACCCATCCACCGTCCCCACCATCCGCGGCGAACGCCTCGACTGGCTCTGCATGGGCCGACAAGTCCCCATCAAAGGCCACGACATCGCCATCGACGCGTTTTTGGCAGCACGCCTGCGCGACGGCTCCAGCCTCCACATCGCCGGCAACGGCCCCCAACAAAGTCACCTCGAATCACGCGCCCGCTGCCGACCCGAAATCCAATTCCACGGCATCATCACCGGCGCTCGCAAACAAGCCATCATCAACCGCTGCGGATATTTCCTACTCCCCTCACGCGCCCTCCCCTCCGGCCGACACGAAGGCCTACCCGTCAGCTTCCTCGAAGCCTCCGCCCTCGGACTCATCACCCTCTCCGGCCACATCCCCGGAATTCACCACTATTTACCCGACCCCGAACTACAACACATCCACAGCGACGACCCCAACGACTGGGCCGCAGCCATCAAAAAAGTCTCCAAACTCTCCACCCAAAAGCGCCAGCAAATCTCCGAGCAATCACGCCAACGCGTCCAACACCTCGCTTGGCCAACACTCATCCAAGAATGGGAAAAAGTCCTCTTCGCTCGATAAACCCACTCCCAAACCTGAAGCCTCCAACAAAGCCACGAAAAACCGTGAACTGAAGCAAGGCTTCAGTTCTCAAAAACCCGCGTATTATAAGGCTCATCAGTCCTTCCACCCCCGAATACCACTCAATTTTGGGCCACTTTTACCTGAGCCGCTCCCGGCACCAAAACCCCACTGGCCAGAACCGAAAGTTCAACACTAAGATCCCGGCATATCTTCGAACCCTTGTGTAAGGACTTCGTGCAGTAGATGTGTGAACTGTTCGCCGTTTTTAAGCCATGCGCTAGGTCGCCCAAACCCGCGGAGACGCCGCACTCATCACCGCGACCGACGCCGCCGCAGAACCCGCACGCGCACGCATTCACTGAACACCTGTGATCCATCGACCCACCCCCATCCGAGTCCGACACGCTCGCTACCCCTCAGCGCCCCACCACGAGCGTGTCCGACACGGACAACTGCGCCACAATGGCACACAACGAGCGTGTCCCACACGGACCACCGTGCCACAATGGCACACAACAAGCGTACCCGACACGCTCGCGACCTCTCAGAGAGCCACCGCGAGCGTCTCAGACACGGACGGCTGTGCCACAATGACGCACAACAAGCGTATCCGACACGGTTTCAACGGCTCATCAAACCGATTCGACACCAACACCTGCCCACCACCCAAAAAAAAAAAGCCACCCACCCCCAAAAGCCAACACGAACACGGGCGAGTCATAAATCGAGGAACGCGAAGCCGATGCT
>JBEBSM010000181.1:0-7693 GCA_040394315.1 Lujinxingia vulgaris | reverse complement strand
GGGGGATATATTGTGAGGTTAGCCGGTTCAATAGTCTCATAGATCACATCTTAGAAGCGCGTGAGCGTTGAAAACACCTTCCACCCGGCCGTCGTAAGTTTTAGATCACTGTGACGTGGGCTCGTATGTATTTTGGAAACCTAAGCCCGTTCTCACATTGTAAAATGGTAATCCCCCCCGAGTATCAGCTGGCTACTCGATTTTGATGCAGGCGATCTCTGTGTTTGTAACCGCGGACTGGTTGGCCCAGTCACGATAATTGAGGACTTCACCGCGCTCGCGAACTTCTTCGCTTTTGGCCAGATCAACAGTTGCATAAACCCACTGCGACGCGTTCCACTCACCGATAGCAAGCACACCGTCTTCGGAGAATCCGTAGTCGACGGGTGTATAAATAGCTGATTTTCCAACGCTATGATCGATCGCGTTTGACCAGGGCGCATCGCCCACCAGCACGCTGTGCACGACGTAACACTGGTTTTCTAGCGCGCGCGCCTGGCTGCCAATGCGCACGCGGTGGTAGCCATACGCCGAGTCCGTGCAGCTCGGCACGACGATAAGGTTTGCACCGGCTTCGACCTGACTGCGCGCCAGCAGGGGAAACTCGCTGTCGTAGCAAATGTTGATTCCGATGCGTCCAAAAACCGTGTCGAAAACCTTGAGCTGATCTCCGTAAGATATCAGCCACAGCTCGCTTTCAAAGCGAGTCATGACGATTTTTTCCTGAAAATCGTAATCGCCGCCCGGACCGAAGAAATACGCGCGGTTTCGATAGCTCCCATCGGCCAGACGCACCGGTAAAGAGCCGGCGACGATATACACGCCGTGCTCGCGCGCCAGTCGCTGGTGCAACTTGATATAGGGCTCGAGCAATTCCTGCATCGAGGCCATCTGGAATTGCAAATCGTTACGCACCGATTCGTCGAAGAGCGATACCAGCTCCATCGACGAATATTCTGGAAAAACGAGCAGATTCGCCTCTTCGGCACATGCTTCGCCGACCAGACGCTCGATCTTTTGCTCGAACTGCTCCCAACTTTCCAGAAACTCTACAAGGTACTGCGAGCTTGCGATTCTCATTTCAGTTAACATCAGCGATCCACGTGTTTTAACCAGAATTCCATGATTTCAGAGGCCTCTTCTATGTGTCCGACGGCTTTCCAGGCAAGCGTCGTTCGAAGCTCGGGGTGGCGTTCATAACCGCGGTGCTTCCAAAAGTCGAACAGCGGTTGATAATCGGCCGGCCGATCCGGGTGATCCGGTGAGCGAACGACAGCCGAAAAACACATCCAGTCGAAGCGCTCAAGCGCCTGGACGTGTGCTTCACGTTCGGTAAAAAACGAAACACCAATACCATGGCCGCGGTATTCTGGCTGCAGCACGGATTCCGAGAAGTAGAAAATTTTCGAGATATCAAAACCCAGTTCCGCAAAGGGCTTTTGAAAGGTTTCGTCGGCTTCATCCATCGGCATGCCGGTTGCCATTCCCACGACGCGGTCATGTCCCTGGGATTGATCAATGGCAGCGATCAGAACGCTATCCTCGGCCTCAAGATAATAGCGGACATAACGCTCCTCGTAGTCCGGATCTCCGTCATATAAATACGGATATCCACTGAAGATTTCGAGCCGTAAGCGTGCAAGATCTTCGACGTGACGATCGATTTCATCGCCACTTAAACGCTTAATTACAATATCGTTTCGCAAACCCATATAAAATCTCGTTCGTGCGGGTTGATTATTCAAGGCTTGTATTCATGTTTACCGACCAGCGGTTTGGTGCAACGGCATTTATTCCTATTTGCAACGATTGTGTGTCAATTTAACCTCTCTTACGGAGCAGCTTATGAAAATTAACACCGTTCAAAAACTTTATGTTCATTCCCTCAAAGATGTTTTTAGCGCCGAAAAACAGATCGTGAAGGCATTTCCAAAAATGATCAAGGCGGTTAAAAATACGGACCTGAAGGCAAGTTTTCAAACACATTTTGAAGAAAGTCAGGAACATGTCCGCCGACTTGAACAAGTCTTCGGCATGCTGGAAATGAGCCCTGGACGCCAGAAGTGTAAATCACTAGAAGGCATGCTCACCGAGATTGAAGAGTTCATGGATAACTCCGAAAGCAACTCCGATGTGATGGACCTGGGTCTCATCGCAGCCATCCAACTGATCGAGCACTACGAGATCTCAAGCTATGGCACGCTCATGCAGTACGCAAAAATGATGGGTGACAATTAAGTTTAAAAAATCATTAGCAAAACTATAAAATAATAAAAGTAATTCGACTAACTACTGACCTCACTTGCTAAAACCATTTTCGGCAAAGCTTCTGCTGAGCAAAAACGCCGCGGTAGTGAGCCACAGCAGCCATCCATGTAACGTATCATCTTCAGGGCAATAAAAAAACGCGGCGTGCACAACACACGCCGCGTTTTCTAATATCATCGCTGGTTAGTTGAGCGTTGCCGACAAACGAAGTGCAAAGCTAGCACCCATCAGTTTTGGTTTCTCATTGCCTTCCTCGGTTTCGATTCGGTGCAACCCGACAGCCGCCGCAAGGCCGATGCCGAGATTATCGCCCGCACGCCATTCCTTACCCACCGCCAGATCTAGACCATATCCAGGGGTATCGGACTCTTTGCGATCGCCATCCACTTCCATGACCATGACGGCCACACCAGCCGAGCCGGTTGCATAGAAGTTGTCGCTAAAATAACTCGTCGCACCCAGACCGAACATATAAACGCCGACCCTGGAGTCGTCCATCGTGCTCTCGCCAGAAAAACCGCCGAGCGAGACCTTGACGGTCGGATCGACGAGCTGCCAGCCCCAGGCGGATGCGTGAATTATGAAGTTTGGGCTGAGTGCAGCACCGATCGCTACGTTGTAATCCAGGCCGGCGCCAAAGATCTCGGTGGTAATATGATCGCCCTTAGCACTGGTGGTGGCCATGCCAGGACCCGCGGAAAGGCGAAGGAAAAAACCATCATGTGATTGGGGATTTGCCGCGAATGCGGGCGATGCGCTGGCTGCCAAAAGTGCAAAACCAATAGATGAAACCAATACTGCCTGTGCGATACGACTGCACTTCATAATATACTCCTTGTCCAACAATATTCATAAAACACGACCTGAACTGCCCAACAATGCGTCAACCGGCTAAGTCCAAGCGCTCAACAACGGCCCTAACTTGGTCACAGTTCACCAAAGGCAAGCAATTAGACGCGAATTGCATGATGCAACGCGTGGTTTTCAATCGCCAGAATTCTCTGGGTGTAGTGGCTAAGGTGTTGAATTGTAGAGTCTTTTTGATGTCAGTCTTGCGCGTCTGCACCTTCGAGTGTTTTGATGGCATTTTTGATGTCATCACGCACACATGCGTAGCAATCCTGACGTCTTAGAAAGCCACAACCACTGCGCGGAAGAGCTTCCACGGCGCGAATCGCAGGCATAGCACGCCGGTCGCCAACTTCGACGATTTTTGCGATTTTTTCACGGTGTGCCTCGCATCCAGACGCCGCGCGCAATTCCATCGCAGCCTGGCTCCACGGCTCCAATTTCGTAAACTCGCCGCTCTCGTTAAGCGTATCAAAAGCACGACGACGCAGGGTATGATTCGGCCCGGCTTGCGCCATCGTCTCCAACCGAGCAGTCGTGCGTGTCGATGGGTGCTTGACCAAAAACTCTTTGGCCGGAGCGGCCGTTGCAGCAGTGCGTACCTCGAATCTAGAAAAAACGTCTTCCAGAAGCTGCGGCTCGTTGTTGTAACGCTCATCAAGCGTGACGGCCTGGCTGTAATTCGAAAACGCTTCCTTCCAATTACCGGCGTTGGCTTCCGCAATACCGCCTAAATACTGCAAGTGCGCATTCTTTGGCTTTTCGCTAATAAGCGTTCGGAGCGCAGTCATATTCTGGTTGGCAGCCTCCGCCAGAGCCTTAGAAACCGCTTCATCTTTCAACAGGTTCTCGCGCTCAGCGCTGAGAGAAACCGTTTCTTTCTTAATAATTTCTTCTTGCTTTTCGGCTTCTGGAACCGTGTTGATCTTGGAGGCGATGAAAGCCAGCGCGCTTAAAAACACGATCGCTGCCAGCGCGCCTGCGTTAGCGGCCTTGGTCACAAAACCCAGACCAAGAATTTTTTGGACAAGCGCTTTTCCCTGTGTCGTCGAGCCCGACAGCGCCTGGATGTGGACCGGCGCAACCTTTCCGGTTTTTACCTGCTCATCGATCGCCAGCAATTCGGCACGCACCTCGTCTGCCGATTGAGGACGATCATCGGGCGCCTTGGCCAGCAACTTCAGCACCAGCGTATCGAGGGCAGCAGGCAGTCTGGCGTCCGCGCAGACACTGCTTGGCAGCGGCACGGTCTCGGTAATATGCATGCTCATCAAGCGCACCAGACTGTCCGAATCAAACGGCAGTTTGCCGGTCACCATCTCGAACAACATGACGCCCACCGAGTATAGATCGACGCGGTGATCGATTTCTGCACCGACGACCTGCTCGGGCGACATATAATGTGGCGTGCCGTAAACCATGCCGGCCTGCGTCAGCCGGGCTGTGGTGGTGGTCGAGTCGTTGCCTTTTTCCATGCGAACGCTGGCGATGCCAAAGTCCATCAGCTTTACGAAGTCTGGATCGCCATCGCGCTCGATGAGCATGATGTTTTCGGGCTTGAGATCACGATGCACAATGCCTTCGCTATGTGCCTGCTCAAGCGCTGCGCAGATTTGTTTCGTGATGTGAATCGCGCGCACAAGCGGAAGTCGTCCAAAAGACCGAAGCGTTGTTTGCAGCGTTTCGCCGTCGAGATACTCCATGACCAGGAAGGAATCGCCCTGTTCGGTCAGGCCAAAATCGGTTGCCGTACATACGTTGGGATGCTTGATATTGCCTGCGGCCTGCGCTTCGAGTTGAAAACGCTTCACGACCTCCGCGTTATGCATCATTTCTGGATGCAGAACCTTCACGGCAACCGTTTTCTTCATCAAAACGTGTTCGGCGCGATAGACTTTGCCCATCGCACCGGCACCTAAGAAACTTTCGATCTGGTAACGACCAGACAACAGTTCGTTGATGGGATGGGAATCTTGTTCGCTTGTTGGGGCTGCGGGGGCGAGCTCAGGTGGTTGATGCATTGCGGTCGTTCTCCAAAAACTTTTGTTACAAACAAGACGAAAAACTGCATACCTTCAACGCCGCGCAGACGCTATCACGTCGTTGCTGCTGTTTGCACTGTCGGCATAACAGTATCCGTAAACAGCTCTTGATTGTGAGGTTGTAAGGAACGAATTAGCGCTGCATTTCCCGGCAACGGCCGTTGCGATATTGATACCACCGACGCGTTTCGGGGGTTACAGCGCCATAGGCTGCGGTAAAACCGTCTTTCCACATCCCACGTTTTTGAGCAATGGCATCATCCTCGGCCGTACAATACATCGCCATGTTTTCGGTGGGAAAACTCGTGTACGTCCAGCCCAGGCCCTGCTCAATAATATAATAGCTTGCGTCCACCGGTCCGTCCGGCGTTTCGACCACGATCCAGGCCAGAAAACGGTTATATTTATCGCGCTCGCATTCGCCTCCTGCCATTTTACAGGCGATGCGCACCTCCGGATTGATCGCAATCAGATCTTTGAGTGCCTGTCCCGACTCTGCGCCGTACGGCTCATTGGGATACTGCACGCCCGACTCAACCGTATAATTGGTGTCGTTCGGATCGCATTCCATACCGCCCTCAACTTTACGCTTGGAACATTCCGGCGCGTCCATACCCAGAAGACGGATATTGCGCTGCGCATTGAGTGGATTTTGAACGGTGTCGCCATCGATAACATGTGCAATTTTTACAAGCGCACCGTGACTGATCGTACCCGGCCACGGCGCCGTTGCACCTTCCGGTAAATCCGGCATCGGCTCAGGGAAACCGAGCTTGTCGTAAGGACTTGCCGACGTTTCGGACGCATCGTTTTTATCGTCGACGTCATCCTTCTGGCCCACGTCATATTTCGTATTACTGCCCACATTATTATTGAATTGGGCTGGATCTTCGGTAGGGCCGCACCCTGGTATCAGCGCCAACAACAATAAAGCGCACAGAGTAGACAAGATGAGATTTCGAGGTGTTTTCGTCACAAAATATCCTGGTGTGATCATTCGACCCGAGTCGAGTCGTTATTTGCTTTGCCAATTAAGCGAAAATTGCCATCGAAAGTAAAGCACTCTCTTAATCTTTGGCCGGGATTGCTCGTTCCGAAAGGGAATGATAGCTCAACACTTGAACATTTTGGGCCATTTTTCTGCAAATTTTGGCCGGGTATCCTGCATACCGGCTTTATTACAAAAGTTAATCTATCATGAATCCTGGAACATTTCTGGTCGATGCCACACGAGGCGAAGAACGTTTTCGCGTGAAATCACTCCTGCATGTCGGCCGCAGCTATCAAATCGTACTCGCGGAAGACACGCATCTGGAGGGTAAAATCGTCTGTGTGAAGGCGATTTTATACGACAACGATCTGCTCAATGACGTCGAATATGTAAAAGGGCGGCGCCAGGCATTGCGCGACGAAATGGAGTTTTTGACACTCAAAAGCCCACTTCTTCCCGACCCGGTCGATTGGATCGAAATCGCCGACAGCCCGGTTGGCCTGGGCAATGAGCCCATACTGGTCTACGAATACCAGCATGGCCCCACACTCTACGAACTCATCGAAGAACGCCATCCGCACGGACTCGCCCCGCTGCGCGCACTGCGTATTTTTGGCGCAATCGCACGGTTTTTAGGCGATATTCACGAAGCCGGCTACGTGTTCCGCGACCTCGATCCGCGCCACATCATCGTTGGCCTGGATGACATTATTCATGTAACCGGCTGCGGAAACGCAACGAAAATGGGTGAGCGACCCAACATCTACAAGTCCGAGCTGAATTTTGCGTACGTTGCACCGGAAATTCGCAACGAAACCTCCGGTCAGATGTTGCGCCGCGCAGCCGACGTCTACGCGCTCGGCGCCCTGATGAGTTTTATGCTCACCGGCGAGGAACCCCGGGCGAGTGTGGAGAATCCGCTGACGAAAGACGCGTTTGATGATCTTTCCAACACCGAACCACCCGGAATCAGTCTGCTCGTCGCACGTTGTTTGCAACCGCTTGCTAAAAACCGCTTCACGCATATCCGCAAATTGTTACCGTATTTGGAACCAGAAAACCTGCCAACGCCTGTCACCGACGGCTTCGGCCTGATTCTGTTGCCCACGCCATTCAAGGGCGCGGAGCGTCCGGATTCACAAAACCGCGCGCTGAAGAGCAAGCTTTCGGCCGGCCCGCTGATCAGTGTCGAGCGAGACGAGTCCGAGCGTCCAAAAGCCGTGGGAACGTCCGCACCCGAGAAGCCCGACGCGCCGATCACCAAACCAGAGTCGCAAGAGCTGGCCACTGAACAATCCAAAAAGAAGCTGGTTATCAGTCTGGCGGCAGCCGCGGTCCTCATTATTGTGCTGGCGATTATGGCTATTTTGCGCGCAAAAGCCGGCGTGTAAAACCACACAAAATAGGACCACCTACCTGGCGACTAAAAACAATCGATCCCCTGCAACAACGCGGCCGGCTCCCGTCTCTGAGACGGGAGCCGGCCGCGCCAATTCAAAAAACGTATAATTCGAAGGGGCCACAAGAAAAATTGGCCGCTGGA
>JBEBSM010000180.1:0-7713 GCA_040394315.1 Lujinxingia vulgaris | reverse complement strand
AAACAGCGTCTGGCTGACGACTTGGATGCGAAACCTGAAAGGCCTCAAGCTCCATACACGACTCTTCGATGCGCTCAAGCAGCTTAAACTCACTGGTTTCCACTGCGAAACGTCGTGCATTATAAAGCTGTGGCACCAGGCAAATATCTGCAAAACTCACAGAATCGCCCACCGAAAACCGGCCCGAAGACATGCGCGCAATCTTCTCGTAAGCCTGCAATCCCTGCTCGATCACCTGTTTACCCCAGGCCCGCTCGTCGCCACCAAGCTCTTCACGAACCTTCGTCAAAACCGACAGATTCTGCAGCGGATGAATGCCCGAGTTGATGATTTCCGCAAGCTGACGCGCCCGGGCACGCCCGAGTGCGTCAGCCGGCAAAAGCGCCGGATGCGGAAAACGCTCCTCCAGATATTCGAGAATCGCAAGCGATTGGCCGATATAAAAAACCTGCCCATCTTGCTCAATTTCGAGCGTTGGAACCTGCGCCATCGGATTGTATTCGCGATAACCTTCGTCATGTTGTTGGCCGCCGTCTTTCACAAGATGCACGCCAACATGATCGAACGCTACTTTCTTAAACGCCAGTGCCGTGCGCACACGCCAGCTCGCTGAACTACGCCAGTAGCCATACAATTTCATGACTTAGCCTTTACTTAGAAGCACCCGGTGCTGGCTGCTTGCCCGCAACAACGCGCTGCGAAATTGTTCCAAACAGGTTTTTCCCGTCCGCCGACTTCATCTCAATCGAAACCGTATCCCCGGCCGACATAAACGGCGTCACAAACTCGCCAGTTTCGATCTTTTCGATCATGCGTTTTTCCGCAAGACACGACGAACCACGCGCACGATCATCGTTCGAAACCGTACCGCTTCCAATAATCGTTCCCGCCGTAAACGAGCGCGTCTTACAGACATGCTCGATCAAATCGAGAAACGAGAAGTGCATCTCCGAGCCGGAATCCGGATCGCCAAAAACCGTACCGTTATAAACCGTGCGAAGCGGTAAATGAACGCGCCCCTCTTTCCAATCATCGCCCAATTCATCAGGCGTAATCGCAAGCGGCGAAAAAGCCGTGGCCGGTTTCGAGTTGAAGAAACCAAAGTTCTTCGCAAGTTCCGCCGGAATCAGATTTCGGAAAGTCACGTCGTTTACCAACATCACCAACCGAATATACTGAGCCGCCTCGCTGGCTTTTGTACCCTGCGGCGTATCGCCCAGAACGACTGCGATTTCAGACTCAAAATCCGCCCCCCAGGCCTCGTCAAACACCGGAATGTCATCGGTCGGCGCCAGAAACACGCCCGATCCACCCTGATAAACCAGCGGATCGGTCTTGAGTGTTTCCGGCGGCTCCGCACCACGTGCTTTTCGCACCAGCACAATGTGATTGATATAAGCAGAGCCATCGATCCACTCGTACGCACGCGGCAACGGTGAATGCAACGCTTTCTCATCCAGCGGATACGTATCGACTTCACCAGCCTCTACCCGTTTCGCCAGCGCTTCCAACAATGGCTGCGCCCGATCCCAGTCATCCAGAGCTGCCTGGAGTGTGGGGGCAATCGAATCGGCCGGCGCGTACACCGCATTATCACGGCGTACGACGATAAGTTTTCCATCTCGATGAGTGTCACGCAAAGTCGCAAGCTTCATGGCGTCTCCTTATCAACAAACATTATAATTACGAATTACATCAGACGTTCAGTTTATAGCGGCGGCGCCACAACAAATGCTTTCAGCGTGTAATCACCATTGCCTGCGCACTTGTTATCTTCCGCTTCTGCGCAATAAGGCACGATCTCAAGCGTATAATCGCCCGGTTCCGTTACGTCATACACAAAAGCACTGTTGAAAACGCGATCCGGCTGGCCAAGATAAAAATCATTCTCAATCGCCAGCGTTGTCCCATCAGGCTTGAGCAAACGCAAATGCATATCTGCGCCCAACAGGCCTTCGGCACGAACGATCAACGTCTCATCCGCTCCCAGGCTCAACGCAAAATAATCGCCATTCAACTTGGTTGCGCTCTCACCGGTCATCGTTCCACTGATCTCAGCCGGCAACGCCACTGCCTGCGCAGTCGCTACCGAAACGTTCGTCTCGATGTCGGCCACAGGCGAGTAGGTAACATCACTCAGGTCAAACGCTTTCATTTTAACGCTGACTTCATACCCGGCGCCGCCACGGAAATAACGGTCACGAACACCGAAGATCTCTTTAGCCGCCTGGTCACCCGTAACATAAGCAATCGGCGTTGGCATCGACCAGTCATACCCGTCGGCATGAATCATCGCAAGGTAGGGCACAAAGCTGCTGGCTTGCGTCGTAAGCTCAAGCTGCACGATATGGTTTGCAGGAATCGACAGTTCGTACCACAACGTCGTACCAACATCGTCCAACGTAACATCACCGATTACCGGAAGAGGGCTATCAACAGCATCCACTTCGCTAACCGTTGCCGCAACTTTATAACCAAAGGTCGGCCCGCCAACGTCTTCGCTGACATCGTCTTCTTCAACGCGAACGTTACGCTGATCTCCAATCACAACGTAATATTCCACGATCTCTTCAGCGTCCTCGTCATCCACATCATTGACCGGACGAATGAACTCAATCGCGGCACGATTTCCAACCGACAACGCCAGATCTACTGGATAACCCCAGTCGTCAAAAATCTGAATCGCCGGCTGCAGCGCATCGTCGCCCGTTACTTCAACGCGAAGCATCTGGCCTTCCGCGACTTCGACCACGAAATAGTCCTCATCCACGGTGCCATCTTTTACGGCACCGATCGTTCCAACCGATTCCTCGCCGATTGTCAGCGTGCCTGGGAAAAACGAATGATCATCATCAATCGAAACCACCAGCTCAAACGCGGCTGGTTGCGCGTTGTCATACGCATCCAACACAACCAAATACGTGCCGTCTTTTTCTACCTCAAAGACGAGTTCTGCATCGTAATCACCGGAATCGACATCGATGTCTTCGTTGCTACCGAGAAGTGTTTTCGCGGTCGGATCCCAGGCAAAGAGAGCCGGATCGAGGAAGTTTTCACCCTCTGGATCCCAACCGTATGCCTGCGCAATCGCAACACCGTCTTCGCCAGCGACCATCTTAAATGCGCGAACTTTTCCGTCGCCCATGTCGCCATCGATAGCACCCGGAACCGTGATATCTTCAACCGTCAGATCAACCACCGTCGTGTTCAAGATATAATAACTTTCCAAACCACCGTGTGCTTCCTGGCCCGCGCGCTCATCAAACACGGCTACATAATACGTGCCCGTTACCGGCACGAATACCTGACGCTTGCTTCCCTCATAGGCAGACAAATAGCGCTCGATCATGCCCTGGTCATCGAAGATTCCGGCAAGAGCCAACGTACCGTCTTCGGAATCAAAGCCCTCACCAAGAACCGTGAAATCAAGCTCAACGACCGTACCGGCCGTCAACTCAACCTCGAAATAATGCATGTCATAGTCTTCTTCGCCGCCTGGTGATGCCTTCAACACACCACCCACCGACTGCCCAACTTCAAACTTGACCGCAGTATCCAGATCGACATTTTTCCCGTCGGCTAAAACATCCGCATCCTTCCACGGTTCCGTGCCCGTCGCGACGTCCGTACCGGTTTCTCCAGTATCGCTATCAACAATGCCAGTATCTTGCTTATTATTAGCGTTGTTATTCTTGTCATCGTCCGAGCCGCAAGCCACGCTGAACAACAAAACAACAAGAACACTCAGTAGCCAAACATTTCTAGTTTTCATTTGCTCGTCCTTATTCTTTCAATATCTGCTTCAAAAAAATTAGTGCGCCCTACTCACTTTACGCTTTTCGCGCGCGCTTGCGAGTAGCACAAGCTAGACACGTTTTCCAACCATGCACGCGAATTCCAATGCATCCACATTCACACCGCACCAACCGGGACTATTGACCACCAGTTCGCTTGTTGTAGACGAGGCGCTTTGGTACTCTGCGTTCACGCGCTTAGCTTCGTCGGTCGCTTCGACCGATATTTCATTCGCCTGAATTCCTATCAACCTTTGCACGAGAGTCGCTCACGTGACGGATCCCCCCAAATTACGACAAGATAATACAGCTCAAAGTCTGATCGATATTCTACGCCACAGCGATCCCATCAGCGTTGAGCGCGCACGCCAGGTCTACTGCAACCGCGACCTGAACCTGGGTAAGATCGATGCCATCGGCTTCGACATGGACTACACCCTGGCCCTGTACAAACAACAGGCACTCGACGACCTCTCGATGCGAAAAACACTCGAGCGTCTGGTCCGCGACCGTGGATACCCACGCGATATTCTCGAAATCAAATCGCAATACGATTTCGCCATCCGCGGACTGGTCATCGACAAGCTGCGAGGCAACATCTTCAAGCTCGATAGTCATCGACACGTCGGCAAAGTCTACCACGGCTTTAAAGAAGTTCGCGGCGAAGGACTTGCAGAATACCGCACGCAATCCATGCGCATGACAACCGATCGATACGCACTCATCGACACCCTGTTTGCCCTGCCCGAAGCCTTTTTGTTCGCAGCACTGGTAGACTACCTCGAAACCAATCAACCCGACGTTCGCCACGATTGGATGCGCGTTTTCAACGACATCCGCTACGCCATCGACCTTGCGCACCGCGACAATTCACTGAAAGACGAAATCGTCGCCGACATGGATAAATACGTCGAACGCGGCGCAGATCTCGCGCTTACCCTGCACAAATTTCGGTCCGCCGGAAAACGCCTCTTCATCATCACCAACAGCTTTTCCCAGTACACCGAAGACCTCATGAGCTATCTGCTCGACGGCGTGTTACCCGAATACCCGAGCTGGAGAAATTACTTCGACATCATCATCACCGGCTCCGCAAAACCTTTCTTTTTCACCGACCGCGCACCCTTTCTCAAAGTCAGCACCGACGGCAAAATCCTGGGCGAAGAATACACCTCGTTTGACCGAGGCCAGCTCTACCAGGGCGGAAACCTCATCGACTTTGAGCGCATCAGCGGATTCCGCGGCGACCGCGTCCTTTTTGTCGGTGACCATATCTATGGCGACATCGTACGCAGCAAAAAATCCAGCGCATGGCGCACCATTATGATAGTCCAAGAAATGGAAGACGAACTCGATCGCGCAGAACTTCTCCGCGAAGAAACCGCGCGCATCGACGAAATCGACGCCGAAATCAAACGCATCAACGAAGAACTCGCGTTCGACCAGGGACTCGCGTTCAAAGTTGACTCCCTGATGAGCACACACAACCCCGACACCGCACGCGTCAACGATTTCCCGTACGATCTAACAACTCTGCAAAGTGCTCGCCATCAACTCAAAATGTCGCGCGACCATATCCGCAAACGACGCCGCGAACTGATCCAAGAATTGATCGAAACCGAGCGCAGTTTCGAAGCCAACTTTAACCCCTACTGGGGTCTGCTCTTTAAGATGGGAAACAAAAACAGTATTTTTGGCGAACAAGTCGAAGATTACGCCTGCCTCTACACAAGCCGCGTCTCGAACCTGCTAAATTACTCCCCACTTCATTACTTTCGGGCACCGCGTCAACCCATGCCCCACGAGCGCTACTAGGATAACCGCTTTCATGACTATCAATTTCGCTCGCTTTTTACGCCGAATCGCCCCGGCCGGCTCGCCACCGGCAACCAGAACAACCACCCGAACTGCGCTCGCGGCCATCCTCACCCTGAGCCTGTTCGCAGCTTTCAGCCACCCGACCATCGCTCCATCCGCCATGGCGCAAAAGTCACCCGCCACCAGCGCAAGCCCAGCCACAAAAGCCCCAGAAAAACTCTGGCTCGACAGCAAACGCCGCGCCCCCACCAAAAAAGACGGCGACACCATCTTGCGCCACGCCAGCTTTTCACGACTCGCCACCAGCCTCGGCCCCGCCGTCGTAAACGTGCTCGTCTCCTACCCATCATTTCAAGATCAAGACCCAACCCAGAACGCCCCCATCGACTGGTCTGATCCCAGAAACCAGGGCGGCGCCCAGGGCTCCGGATTCATCATCCACCCCTCCGGCTACATTCTCACAAACTTCCACGTCGTCGACGGCGCACACCGCATCAACGTACGCCTCTCCGACAACAGCGAAATCCCCGCAAACATCGTCGGCGTCGATTCCGAAACAGACATCGCCCTCATCAAAATCGACAGCCCCACCCCGCTCCCAAGCGTCGTGCTCGGCGACAGCGATCTTATCGAAGTCGGCGAATACGTCGTCGCCATCGGCAACCCACTCGGCCTCGATCACACCGTCACCGCCGGAATCATCAGCGCTCTTGGCCGCAAAAACCTCTCCATCGAAGGCCGCGAACTCTACTCAAACTTCATCCAGACCGACGCCAGCATCAACCCCGGAAACTCCGGCGGCCCCCTCATCAGCCTGCACGGCGAAGTCATCGGCATCAACACCGCCATCAACAAACAAGCCCAGGGAATCAGTTTTGCCATCCCCATCAACATGGTCAAAACCCTGCTCCCACAACTCCAATCCCAGGGCTACGTCACCCGTAGCTGGCTCGGCGTCCGCGTCCAGGAACTTCACCCAACACTCGCTGCCAGTTTTGGCCTGAAAAACTCACTCGGCGCACTCGTCACCGAAGTCATCGACACCAGCCCCGCCGCCAAAGCCGGCATCCGCGCCGGCGACGTCATCTTGAGCTTCAACGCCATCCCCATCCTCGCCACCGACCAGCTCCCCTGGCTCGTCGCCACCGCCGGCGGTGGAAACGACGTCGACATCGAACTTGTCCGCGCCAAAAAACCGCAAATCATCCGCGTCCGCATGGAAGACCAACCCAACCAGAAAAAACCCGACCTTTCTAACTTCCAAAAGCCCGGCTCCCAACTTCCAGCCACAGCCTCCACCGCCCCCACAACCCGACCCGAACTTGGCGTCAAGGTAAAATCCCTCACCGCCAGCCTCGCCCGACAACTCGGCGCACAGGCCACCGGCGGCGTCGTCGTCACCGGGCTCGACGAAACCTCACCCGCCGTCAGCTCCGGCCTGCGCAGCCGCGACGTCATCCCCGAACTCGGCGAACACCCCAGCGGCACCGAAGACGACTTCCTACAACGCACCAACACCCTCAACACCGGCGAAGTCGTCCGCCTCAAAATCGTCCGCGGCGGCCGCACCATCTACCTCGCGTTCGAACGCTAACGCGCGCAAGTCCTGGCGCCAAACGCCTCAAAAACCCCCTAACCCGCCTACAACACCAGTTCACTGATGTTTTGAGAACCAGAACCTGCCTACAACACAAAGACGGTCATGTTTCAGACTCCACAAACCTGCCTACAACACAAAGTCGCTCAAGTTATGAAATCCAAAACCCGCCTACAACACAAAGTCAGTCATGTTCTGAACCCCACAAACCTGCCTACAACACAAAGTCAGTCATGTTCTGGACTCCAAAACCTGCCGGCATCACAAAGTTGGTCGTTGTCTGGATAAAATATCACCCCCACACCATACATTTTTCTCTCCATCAGCTTTTCCTTCGCGTCCTTCGCGTCTTCGCGCGAGGCTTTTGGTTTTGCCCTTGCCGTGCTTTTCCCACACGTCCACCCAACCCCCAATCACCCCCGAGCCGTAAATGAAAATCCTCTCCCCACACCGCTTCAACAACAACACCTCCGCCCCCAACCGCCTCTGGCTAGCCCCACTCAC
>JBEBSM010000179.1:0-7728 GCA_040394315.1 Lujinxingia vulgaris | reverse complement strand
CAAAAAACCGAACATAAGAATGCTCAGCTATTAGTTACCGTCCCCGGAATGGATGTTGTTTGTGCGAGTTCTATTAGTTGGCTCTACTATCTGCCATTACTAATAGTTAACCCGCCTAAGTTCATGCCTAAAAAAAACACCTAACAGCTTTGATCGGTATCGGGGCTGAGACAGGCGCTAACCCGCCCCAACCCTTAAACCTAGCTGGCAGGCTCAGCACAAAGAGCAAAGGCATTAGCTCAGTGTACCGTTGTTGCATATATGGATAAGCGTTGCACTCATCCTAACCCGTGCTTATGACAGCCGGGGGTATGCTGCTTTGATATGATGCTTTGAAGGGTGCATCTCTTCTCTTATCTATTTCTATACGCGATAAAGTTGAAAGTGTGCAAAATATCTTCAAATAGTTCTAAGATAGTCAATCCAACACCCCTGCCTCTATACTCTATTATAGGTTATAAATTTGAAAGTGTAACATTTTATCTTCAAAAGACTTAATAAGTCTGGACACGTCTTCTCTCATCCCTCTACCTATTGACGTTTATGAGCAGGTGTTTGGGCAATTCCCCGCCCTACATCACTTCCTGCCCCGCCTTCACCCGTCTGGATGAACACATGCACTCTCTACAATCCAACAATACCACGAGATCGCTAAATATTCGCGCAAAATGAAAATAGTTTGAAAATAGTTTTTAGTGAAAAAGTATAACCTAGGTTATGTTCTGCAAACCGTTCAAGCGTAAGGCGTTTGTTTTCCAAACCCTACCCAACCTACCTGCATCTTGAAAGAATGCCCCACAGCGCCACACAGCGCCACACAGCGCCTCTTAGCAGCATCTGTGAACGTGTATGCAAAAATCTTGCCAACTCTTTAGTGTGTGGCTTCAAAAGCTTTGACCAGGTGGACGTTAAATGCCTCAGACGGTCTAACTGGATGGAACTATATGCAGGAATGTACAGTGTTGAAATGGAATAGCTCAATGATCTCAAAGGCTTAGCCATGCTTCTAACAGTGATGTATGTAATACATCACTTGTATAGGCATGATGTGAGGATTCCAAAGACTTCCCCGCCTTTATCCAGCTCAGCAAAATTTACGTTTCAAACGCGACCCCTTGATCCAGCGCGCCAAACTGCTACAATCCGGATGAAGCATCGAACATCTTTGACAAGTCCAATAGGAAAGGAAGGCAACCCCTAAATAAAACAGGGAAAGCCAATGCAAAATATCAAACAACTAGATGATCGTTTGTTTGAAGTAAGAATCACCTATCCAGACGCTTTGACAGGTTCAATCCGAACGGTGAGAAGGCGGGTGCATGGTTCGGTATCAGATGCAAGGCTTGCCAGGGCTGAGCTAAACGACCAGATAGCAGATGGAACGGTTCAAACTGCTAAGACTTCCTCTAAGACTATTGAAGACTGGACAGATGAATATCTAGCACGGGCAAGGCTCAGGTTAGCTGCTACATCGTTTGAATCTGAGAGAAGAAACATTCTAAGGGTTGTGCAAGATGTTGGAATCTGGAACCCCGCTGCTATTACGGTGCTAGATTTAGACCGTGTTACAGAAGGCTGGGCAAAGCTAACGAAAGATGATGGGAGTCTTCTAAGCAAGGCAACGGTTCGGCATTACGTTGGCGCTCTTAAACGTCTTCTAAAGTTTGTTCTACGCAAGATTCAGGGTGATCTATCGCTATTGCTACATCTGGAATCTCCTGAAATGGGAACACGTCCTACCAGACAGGGCACGGCTTTGACCGCTTGTGAAGCTGGCAAGTTTCTAAAGGATATGAAGGCGACCTATCCACAGTACTATGCTCTAATCTACATGCTGGTTGTCACCGGGCAAAGGTTTGGCTCAGTGTCTGCTTTACGCTGGCAGGATGTAGAGGATGGTTGGATTGTGTTTGCTCAGTCACAATTTCGGGGAACGGTAAAGGAAGGAAACAAAACTGGAAAGGTTGTAAGGTTACCCCTCACCAAAGACCTTCTCAGGGTTTTACAATGGCATAGGGAACGGATGGTCAAGATGCAGCACCCGAACCTAGCTATGGATCTTGTGTTCCCTACGTGCAAACCAGCGGATGAAACACCGGGCAGGGGCTATCTATATGCTAGTTCACTCACCAAGCCCTTCAACAACGTGTGCAGCTCTATAGGCGTTGGCAGAATAACCCCGCATGACCTAAGACGAACTTTTAACAGCATTCAGGTTGAAGCTGGAACATCTGGAACAATCCTGAGAAGCATCACGTCTCATAGTTCAACCGCAATGACAGACCGGTACTATTTCGGTTCCAGGGCTGCTAAAGAAACTGCACTAAGCACAATGACTGAGCTAATCCGATAGGGGCATGGACTTTATGGACGATATCATGGACTGTCCATTGACAAGCCTTGCTAAGTTGTTGAAATATAACACTTTATTATCATGCGGAAAGAGAGTGCATCCCTCACACGGATGAAGTCGCTGGTTCAATCCCAGCTACGCCCATCGTAAAAACCCCCGAAGCCAGATGGCTTCGGGGGTTTTTGTTTGTGCTTTGAAAAACCGGGCAGGTAGGCTCGCGTGGGCTAAATGTCGCATGGTTGCTGGCGAAAAGACGTGCGTGCCCCGGGGGATTGGTTTATTCTGGGAGCCTTTTGGGTGGCGCGTTGAGGTCGATTTCGAAGAGATGAAAGGGTGGGCGATCGGGGAATGTTTCTAGTAATAGGGGCATGGCGACATTGAAAACGGGGATGCCGGTGGAGGTGTGGCCGGCGTGCGTTCCTTTGTGGGCGTGGCCGTGGAATGCGACATCGATCTGGTAGTGATTGAGCGGATCTTCTAAACGGCTTGAGCCCAGGAATGGGAAAATTTCGAGTGGCTCGCCTTCGACGGTCTGGCGGATAGGGGCGTAATGCATGAGGACGACGCGGTGTTTGGTGTCGATGCGAAGCAGGGCGTGTTCGAGTTTGAGGGCTTCGTCGATTGCGACCTGGACGAAGGTGCGAATTGCGGGTTCGCCCCAGGAGTGAAGCATCCAGCGGTCGAATCCGCCGGCGAATCCGGAGACGCCGGCAAAGCCTACGCCTTCGAATTCGATGGAGCGGCCGTTGAGGATGGTGACGCCGGCGTTTTCGAGGATTTCGACGACTTCTTCGTTTTTATCGGCGTGATAATCGTGATTTCCAAGCACGGCAAGGACGGGGATGCGCAGGTAGCGATTGATGTCGGCAGCGAGCATCTGGGCTTCTTCGGGAAGTCCGTGATCGGTGAGATCTCCGCACAGTAGCAAGATGTCTGCGGCGGCGGTGATTTGTGTAAAAAGTTCTTTGAAATCGAGCGTTGAGCGTCCGTAGTGGAGATCACCGACGGCGGCGAGTCGTAATTTTTTGTGTTTCTCCATGTCGACACAACTCCTTTTATAGCGCGCCCATGGGGTGCATATCGGTTACAAGGTTATGCACTTTTGCGGAAAATTCTAGTTACATGGATCAAACGCATCGAGCGATGAGCTACGATAATTGCGATAAGTTCCGTGATGTTAGTTGATGTAAATGTCGAATTATATCAGGTGCTTATGCTTAGGGGTCTGTAGTTGTGCCTGTTGCTTATGGGCGTCGAGGTGGTTGAAGTAATCGCCGTAAAGGTAATCGAGAATGGTAGCCAGGAGGTATTTATGGCTTCTCTAAGTTGTATGCATTCGACTCATGCTTTGGCGGGTGAATTACGCCAGGAGGCGGGGGACTTTTATCAAGAAGTGCTCGGTCTGCTTCAGTATCATGACCTGCCGTTTTTGGTGGGCGGTGCGTTCGCACTGACGTGTTACACAGGGATTTGCCGTTATACGAAGGACTTGGACTTGTTCGTGAAACGATCGGACGTGGCGTCCATATTTAAGGTTATGTCGAAAGCTGGCTTCGAAGTAGAAATGACTTCGGAGCTGTGGATCGGCAAGATTTTGTGGCAGGGTGAGTCGATCGACTTAATCTTTAATTCGGGCAATGGGATTTGCCCGGTTGATGATTTGTGGCTTGCGCGTGGTGTGGAGCACGAGGTGCTGGGAATCTCCGCGCATTTGCTTCCTGTCGAGGAGTTTTTGTGGACCAAGGCGTGCATCATGGAGCGTGAGCGCTTTGATGGTGCGGACGTTATCCACACGCTGCATGCGCGCGCAAAAAGTATGGATTGGGAGCGGACGCTGCATTTATTCGGCGAGCACTGGCGTGTACTTTTGGCGCACATTGTGTTGTTCGGATACGTTTATCCAGGCGAGCGCGATAGCATTCCAGCGGATATTGTGACGGAATTATTGGCGCGGATGGAAAACGAAGAGGCGACCGAAGTCGTGGATGAGCGCCTGTGTCGGGGACCGATGTTGTCGCGCTCGCAGTATCGTGTGGACGTGGATGTGTGGGGCTATGAGGATGCGCGGGTGAAGCCGCACGGGATGATGAGCGCCGAGGAAGCGCAGCGGATGTCACGCACGGACGAGGAAAACCGGTTGTTCGATGAGGAAAACCGGATTTTTGAGGAGGAGGATCTTGTGCCGGGCGTGGCGCATGACGCAATGGATGGACGTCATCTGATTCATTGAGTGTCGCTGCTCAGTTTCGGCAGTTCTTTTTGTCAGGAGCGCGGCGTTGCCAGGCGAGCTCGAGCAGGGGCTCAATTTCTGAGCAGGTGATGCTTTCGTCGCCGTTTGTGTCGGCGTTGAATGAGCCACCGAGTCCGTCGATCCGAACCATGCGAAAGCGGTTATGGCGATCGTTTGCTTCGAGCGGCGGGTTGACGGCACACAGCGGCTTGGTTGCTGAAAACACTTCGGTGTCGGTGAGTGTGGTCGACGTACCATCGATCTGGTTAGGCGTGGTGAGTGTGCCGGTGTAGCGCACGATCTGGCGTTGTGCGACGTAGCGTTCGCATTCCGTGCCTTCCATCAACAGGGTAACGCCCGCGTTGCCGTCGTTGTCGGCGTCAATGACCGCGGGATCTTCTGGATCTTCGGGGAGTTTGTCGCGTAATGGATCGTCGAGATTTACACCCCATAGCGCAAGTTCCGTCGAAGATGTGTAGCCGGCGCGCGGACGTAAGCTTGAGATAAGGCCCAGATCGATGTCGGTAAATTCGATGGTTTCCAAAACGCTGAGAGGAATCACGGGGGTAAGGCCAAGTACCGCGCTCAGGCGCATGTCGCATAGTCGGCGGCGTTCGTGAAGTACGGGGCCGTCGCCGTCTTGTTCGATGTCGATAAGATAAAACGCGGTTGTAACCTGTTCCTGGGAGAGTACGCAGGTGCTGGCTTCGTGGATGAGCATCCACGTTCCAGACATTGTACCTGCCCCCGGCCCCGCACCCAGATCAAGCGCATCCTCGCCAAAATCTGCATCGCGATCAAAATCGAAACCCGCATCGAAAACCTGTTGATCCCCAAAGGTCGAGTCGCCCCGTTCAAGCTCACATGCAGTGAGTGAGATGATGGCTATGCTGGCGAAAAATAACAGGAAAGTTCGTTTTTTGATCATGCTGTTAGCTTGTCTGAAATGACGCATCAGTAACGTACCTCAAAGCCAACGGCTCCGATCCAGCCGCCGGATGTGAAACCAGGAAATCCGGGGTTGTCGGTTTGCAAACCTTTTGCAGCTTCGATGGGCTGACCGGTGCGCTGATCACGCGTTGAATCTGGGATTTCGTCACACAGCGCTTTTTCCCCGGGCTTGCAGGCCGGATATTGGCCAAGATCGTCAACGAGCGCATTTTTGTCGGTCGTGCGCCGGAGCAGATATTGAAACTGTAAAAACCAGGAAGCCTCGAACGGCAGGCTTGCGAATGTAAACTTTTGGCTTGAACCAACCGAGCCTAACAAACGTGTGTTGTCGATATAGTTTGTGCGACCTGTTTGATCGGGAATCGGCGAAGGAACCAATCCCGTGCCAATGCGCAGGTTGGCGGTTTCGCTATACGCGTACTCAGCGCCCAGACGGTATGCAATGCGGTCGCGAAATTCCGGACGCGCATTGTGCGTATCACGGTAATCCGACCAGCGGGTATAGCGTGCATCGGCTGTGACGAGCGTCGAACCAAAGACTTTTGCAAGTCCAATCGACAGAGACGACGGCGTATAAGTAGGCACCCAGTTGATATTCTGCGCGATTTTCTCGTCGTCGGTATCAATGCCATGGAGCTGAAGGTTATTAGCACCTTTGATGCGAAATTCGGTTGCTCCCCGGTAGGAAACCCCGAGTGAAATGTCGGCCGGTAGCGCAAAAAGTAGACCAGCCAAAATCCCCCACGAGTTGGTTGTGGTGACATTTGCGTTAATTTCGACGTTCGCCTGATCGGTCGGATCTGCCAAAAATACATTGGTCGCGACCGAGGCGCCCGGCGAATAAGTGCCGCCAATTCCGACCGAAACCCAGTCCGTCAATTGGTGCGCCAGCCCGAGGTCGATACTGATGCGGTGTAGGCGTTTATCGATCAACTCAAAGCGCAATTGATTCGAATAATAACGTTCGCGCTCATCGGGAAAATGCGTATTGAACGCGTACAAATCTGCGATCGGTAACGCAATCAACAGACCTGCACGGAAATTATCGATGCCGAGCGATGTCGTCGCGCCGACCGTAATCACATGCAAATTGTCGATCGACTCCGTATCTTTACGTTTATTAAGCGTTTTTTCGCTGGGAAGCGCCGTAGAATTGGCTCCCAGGTCCGGTACATCGTAGCCGGCCGGCCGATCTTTGAGCAAAATTTGCGCGTTATTAAACGTCGTGAACGCGCCCACCGAAACGCCGGGCTCGGTGAGTGTCAGTGCTCCTAAGTTATAATAAATTGCAGCCGGACCTTCAGCGCTGGCCGTTTGCGCACTGCTCATTGCTGCGCCGCGCGCACCTACCCCATAAACATCCAGGGGATTGGCAGCGCTCGAAATCGGTAGAAAAGTAAGTAGGCCGACAATAGCCGCGGCCGAAAATGTGGCGCGGCTGGCGAGGACAGCTTGGTAAGAAAAAACCATGAAAACACAGTGGTTGGCAAAGATTAAATAAATATTATCAGTCGTCGGACACCTGATTTTCTGCGGCGCGACGTTCTCGTTCCATAATTTTGGGCAAATCTTTGATATCAGCGTTGCGAATAAAATAAGCAGTTGCAGTGCGGCCAATTCCGTACGTTGCAGCATAGGCAATACTGCTGGAAAGCAGGCTACCGGCTACCGGCAAAAACAACTTCGAGAGTGCTCTGGCCGTTTCTCGAAACGCAAAGCCTGCGCCTACATTCAATCCGGCGGCTGCCATAAACTCCGTTGCCGTTTTGGTCGTGAGCTGGCGCCCAGCCAGATAGCCGATACCGCTGACAAGTGCAACTTGTAGACTGGTAATCGGAATGATGTCGGCAACCGGAATTGGAATCAGCGCGATGCTTGAACAAATCGTCGCAACGGCATGCGTGAGCTTACCGGCAATGCTTTCCTGGAGTGCTTGAACACGCGATAAACGCGCAAGTAAGACCTGAGCTTCGCGCGGAAGCTCACGTGACAAAAAATCGAGCAGCTCCTCCATGCGCCAGCGCTCATCGGCGCGTACTGTTCCGTCGTTACGCCAGGATTGATACGCGCTGATACCAATCGTCGTGACGAGCTGATCCTTTAATCCAGGATACTGACCGATTTTTGTGCTCAAAATACGTTCAATACTTTGCACGCGCTCCTGCTTCTCGCGAAGATCTTCCGGATGCTCGTC
>JBEBSM010000178.1:0-7762 GCA_040394315.1 Lujinxingia vulgaris | reverse complement strand
GTGGGGCGGGTGCCGAGGAAATAGGTGTTGTAGAGGGCGGTTGCCTGGTGGCGGAGGCCGAAGGTGAGGAGGCCGTCGTCGGATGCGGTGAGTTCGAGGTCGAAGGTGTTTTGGTCGGAGATGTTGATGAGGCCGATGCTGGTGGCGGTGGGGGTGGTGAGGTTGATGAGGGCGAGTTGTAGGCCGTTGATGGTTTTGGCGCGGTTGATAAGGCCAAGTTGTAGGCCGTTGATCGTGTCGGAAACGTTTACTGGCGCGATTTGTGTGCCGTAGGCTTGGTGGGCTTCGTTCACGAAACCGGCGAGTTGGAGGCCGATGAAGGTTTTTTCGGCGGTGTTGGCGGCGCTGAGTTGTAGGCCTGTAAACGAGTTGGCGGCGAGATTGTGGCCGCCGATTTGTAGGCCGATGGCGTCGCCGGCCATGTTGATGAAGCCGATTTGTGCGCCGTGTAGTTTGCGGGATACGTTTAGAAGGCCTGCGATTTGGAGGCCGGTCATTGTGTTGGTGTAGTTGGCGAGTCCTGCGATTTGGAGGCCGGAGGATTGGCCGCTGGCGAAATTTGCGAGGCTTCCGATTTCGAGAATGTAGCTGCCGTTGCTTTTGCCAGCGAGGAGGTTCAGGGAAAAGAGGAAGCGGTGGTTGGGGTTGGGGCGGATGAGGCCGGGGAGTATTTCGAAGCCGAAGATGCTGGTGGGGAGGGGTTCGGCTGGCGGTTCACGGTTTGGTTGGTGAGCGTGGAGATCGGGGGTGATGCTGAGGAGGGTTGCGCAGATAAGTAGGGCGGAAAGAAAGCGGCGGGCTATGGGCTTTGGTGTTTTCACGGCTACGTCTTTCTCTGGCAAATGTCAGTCACTAAAAAATGAGTAATACGGGGCATGCACGCAGGGTGCATGGTCGGGAATGTGTTGTGGAGCTTGGGTGAAACGTGGCTTGTGCCCCGTTTTTTGTGCGGGGTCAGGGTGTGGACGGTGGCTCGATTTTGAGTTCGGCTTTTCCTGCTACGGGGTCTATTTCGAGCCATATTTTGTGTTTGTTGTAGGGGGCGAATTTGCGCATGTAGCTAATGGTGTGGACGGGTCTTAATAGTTGGGCGAGGCGGAACGGTCTGGTGCCTCTGGTGAAAATGTTGGAGGAGATGAGGCTTCGGCTCATGGATTGCTTTGGTTGTTTTTTAAGGTCGGCTGCGATTTGGGCACCGTTGGAGCAAGCGAGCAGGCGGTTCCAGAGTCCGGCGTTGTTGTCGAGCTGGTTGCGTTGAAAGCTGATGGTGACTTTGTCTTTGTTTTCGATTGCGCGGTCGAGTGTTGTGTAAAAATCGTCGGTTTCTTCGTAAATTAGATACTTCATGGTGGGGGAAAACCGGGGAAAAGGGCTGTCGAAAATGAAGTAATGAGGGGGGTGTACGCAGGGTGCAGGGTCGGGAATGTGGCGTGGGGTATGGTGGAAACGTGGTTTTGGCCCCGGGTTTTCTGTGGGGGATGGGGTTTGGGGTGATTAGAGAAGTTGGTCGGGGACGTCCTCGTAATGGATGGGGTCGTGGGGTTCGATCTGGATGAGGATGTCGTCGAGTTCGGGGAAGTGTTGGCGGAGGTTTTGTTTGACGAGCAGGAGGATGTCGCCGGCCTGTTTGAGGCGCATGGCGGGGTCGAGGGTGATGTGGAGATCGAGGTGAACGTGTCCGGGCATGCCGCGGCTGCGGACGTAGTGGCAGGAGAGGACTTCGGGGGTGTTTTCGACGATGCGGCGGACTTCGGTGGCGTCGAGAAGGGAGGCGTCGAGGACGACGGTGATACCGTCGCGCAAGACGCGGAAGGCGGTGGAGCCGATGAAGATCATGACGGCCAGCGCGGCTAAGATGTCGCCGGCGGGCATGCCCATGTCGACCAGGAAGATGCCGATGAGCACGGCGATTCCGGCCAGGGCGTCGGCGAAGGTGTGGGCGGCGTCGCTGATGAGGATCATGGAGTTTAAGCGTTTGCCGGCGCGGCGCTCGTACCAGCTGATGATAAGGCTGACGAGAATCGTGAAGATAACGATTCCGTAGGATGCGGATGTGATGGTGGGGTTTGAGTCGCCGGCGGCGGCGCTCCAGACGCCGCGGGCGACTTCGAGAAATCCTAAGACGATGAAAAAGCCGATGACCAGGCTTGCGGCGACTTCGAATTTCTGGTGGCCGTAGGGGTGTTCGGGGTCGGGCGGGCGCATGGCCATGCTGAGGGCGACCAGGCCGATGACGTTGGAGAGCGCGTCGAAAACGGTGTGGAATCCGTCGGCCTGGAGGCTGACGATGTTGGCGTGGTAGCCGTAGGCCAGTTTGATGACAGCGACCAGGATATTGAGGCCGAGCGTGATCCAGAGCACGCGGCGAACCGCGATTTGGTTGGAGAGCTGGGTTGGGTTGGCTACGTCTGTCATGACTTCGGTGGCTGGTATGGTTCGTTTATAAGACGTCGCTGTTTGGACTGTTTTTGAGTAGCTCGACCAGTGCGCGAACATCTTGTGCACGGTCTTTGGGCACGATTAACAGCGCGTCGGGTGTATCAACGATGACGAGGTTATCGATACCAAGCGCAGCGATTATGCGTTTGGGTTGCGTGCTATAGAGGACGGAGTTGGTGACGTCAATGAGTGCGGTGTTGGCTTCGACGACGTTGTTGTCTTTGTCGGTGCCGGTGACGTCTTCGATGGCGGCCCAGTGGCCGACGTCGGACCATTTGAAGGAGGCGGGGATGACGACGACGTTGGGTGCGTTTTCCATGACGGCGTAGTCGATGGAGATGTTGGAGACGTGCTCAAAATGTTCGCGCAGGACCTGGATTTCCTGGTCGGTGCCGATGGCTTTTGCGATTTGCATCATGGCGGCGTGCATTTTGGGTTGCTGGCGCTGCATTTCGGCTAAGAGAACGGATGGTTTGAAGACAAACATTCCGGAGTTCCAGACGTAGTTTCCGGCGTCGAGATAGGCCTGAGCGCGTTCGCGGTCTGGTTTTTCGACGAAGGCCTGGACGGGGAATGCGGGGTGTGGGTTGTCGGATCCGTCGGTGGTGTGTTCGAAGGCGATGTATCCGTAGCCGGTTTCGGGGCTTGTGGGTTGGATGCCCATGGTGACGATGTTGCCGCGTTCGGCTTCGAGGCAGGCTGCGTGCAGGCAGGCGTCGAATTGGTCGAGCTCTTCGATGAAATGATCGCTTGGGAAGATTCCCATGACCTGGTCGCCAAAACGCGCCATTGAATGGATTGCGGCCAGGCCAATGGCGGGTGCGGTGTTGCGTGCGAAGGGTTCGGCGATGAAGTTTTTCGCATCGAGGTTTTTGAGTGCGACGCGCGTGTCATCTAAAAGCGTCTGGCCGCAGACGACGAGTGTTTTGTCGGGTGAAGAAACGGTTTGCAGGCGTTCAACGGTCTGCGAAATCATGGTGCCTTCGCCGTAGAGTCGAATAAGCTGTTTGGGGCGGGCTAGACGGCTCAGGGGCCAAAAGCGCGTGCCGGAACCTCCGGCGAGGACCACTGCAATCATTTCTATCCTTTGGGGCGGCGGGTTGAAGTCGACGCGGACGTTGGTTTGGTTTGGTTTGGTTAATTATTGATTTGTGGGGAGTTACGGTGTTACGCGGCGGGCAGCTTCGCAAGGTGCTCAGAGGTTGTCGAGGTTGATTTCGACGATCCAGCCCTGATTGTGGAGTTCGGTGACGTGAAATCCGGGTAGACGTGCGTCAGGTTTGGCTTCAATGGCCTGCTTTGCGTGGCTGAGGAGGTCTTCATCCGGTATTTGTTCGCGTTCGGTTGCTGCATGATTGGTTGCGACGAGTTGTCCGTCGGTATTGAAAACTAAAATTGGGTTAAGGCTGCGGTCGATCAAATTGAGTAGGGCCATGCGTTCAAGTTGTGATGCAGAAAATGGCGAGGTGGTGAGGGGTGTCTGGCGGTTGGCCTGAAATTGGTGTTCGTCTAGCAGGGTGTTGAGGGTGGAGGCGATTTTTTCAAGCTCGTGTGGAAATCCGGCGGTGGTGCAGCGTCGAAAGAGGTTTCCGTGTTGGAAATCGTAGGTGGTTTCGTACATTTCTTTGATGGGGCGAATGACGTGTCGGCGCAGATATAAAAGCGTTAAGACGACGAGTACGAAGCTGGCGGCGCCAAGAAATGCGGCGGCCCATGCGCCGTCGTGGCCGAGATTTTTGGCCTGTGCGGCGGCTTCCATGGCAATGAGGTTTTGTTCGATATGGTGCTGATACAGATCGGTCATCCGGTTAAGCAGGGCGATGACGCCGAACGAAGTCACGATTTGAATCAGTAGGATGAGTCCGGCCGCTGTGCGGATGTTGGTTTTGGTTTGCATAACGATTGTGACTCAGGAAAATCTTGAAGAAAGTTTGCGTGTTGCGCCGGGTGGCGCGACGACGATCATGATGTCGTTATTCTGGAGCGGGTGTTCGGGTTCTGGTTGTATGATGGTTCCGTGTTCGTTGACGATCCGTCGAATTGCAATGACGGAGATGCCGAAGCGTTGGCGAAGTTTGAGTTCAAGCAGTGTTCGGCCGATCATGGAAGGTGTCGGGCTAAATTCGGTGATGACGAGATCGTCGCCGAGCGGGATTTCTTCGAGAATACTCTCGAAGAGTAGTTTGGTGGCGAGTCGTTCTCCGAATGCGCTTTCGACGTTAAAGACTTCGTGCGCGCCGACCAGGTAGAGGATTCGTTCCAGGACTTCATCGGTTGCGCGTGCGACGACGCGGGTAGCGCCCATTTTTCGGAGCAGCGCGGTGATGATGATGGCGCCTTCTCTGGATTCGTTTCCGATGGCGCACACGCAGATATCGCGACGTTGTGGTGCGGCGCGTGAGAGTGCGATTTCATCCATTCCATTAAAACAGGCGGATTCAGTGGCGAAGGAGCTGGCGATGTGGACGAGTTCGGGGCGGATGTCGACGGCCAGGACGTCGACGCCACGTTCGGTAAGGGAGCGGGCCAGGGCCATTCCAAATTGCCCGAGTCCAACGACGAGCGCTTGTTTACGCATACAATATCCGGAAAAAAAGTTTGATCAGCCGACGATGACAGGTTGTTCTGGGCGTTCCCAGTCATAGCGCGGTGCTCGAGTGGTGAGTAGAACGAAAAGTGTAAGCGGGCCGACGCGTCCCGCGAGCATACAAAAGCTAATGACGATTTTGCCGACGCTGTCGAGCTGGGCAGTTGCGCCGGTGGACAGGCCCACCGTTCCGATTGCCGAGACAACTTCGAAGAGTGCGGAGATAACGTCAAGTTGGTGGGTCATGAGCAAAACGATGGTTGCAGCGACGGTAAACATTGCGCCCATTGTAACTACGGCAGCCGCTTTGAAGATGGTGCGGGTGGGAATGTGGTATCCAAATATCAGGACTCTGTCCTGTCCACGCAGTGCGGAAATAACAACGAGAAGCAGCACGGCAAATGTCGTGGTTTTGATGCCGCCGGCGGTAGATGCCGGACTTCCGCCGATGAACATCAACAACATCATGATGAGTATTGTGGATGGATTGAGTTCGGTTAAATCGAGGGAGTTGAAGCCGGCGGTGCGGGTTGTGACGGTTTGAAACCAGGCGTTGGTCAGGCGATCAACGAAACTCATGTCGGCCAGTGTATTTGACCATTCCGCGAGGGTAATGAAGATGGCCGGTGTAACGAGCAAAAATGCGGTTGTGAGCAGCGTGAGTGATGTGTGAAGTGAGAGTCTGCGGGGGCGTCGCAGGCCGGGGAGTGCGATGATGACAAGTGGGCTTAGGCCGCCCAGGATGATGAGTAATGCGACGGTTTGAAGAATGAGCGGGCTGTTCTGGTACAAGATGAGGTTGTCGGATTGGATAGCGAAACCGGCATTACAAAACGCTGAAATTGACGTGAAAATACCTCGCCAGAGAGCCTGCAAAAAGCTGTCGCCCTGGAGGCTAAAGAGAATGGTGAGGATGAGTGCACCGATGGCTTCGGTGACAAATGTTACGATCGCGATGTTGCGCGTGGTGTGACTGAGCAGGCTACGGTCTTCGCTGCTTAAAATCTCTGCGATGGCCGATTCGTGGCGCAGGCTTATGCGGCGGCCCATCAGTGTGAGTACGGTTGCGGACAGGGTCATGATGCCCAGGCCGCCGGCTTGTATTAAGATGAGGATGAGTAGTTGGCCGGCGAACGAGAAATCGGTTGCCGTGTCGAGCACGATTAGCCCGGTCACGCAGGTTGCGCTGAAGGCTGTAAACATTGTGTCGATAAGCGGTAAGCTGGAGCCGTGCGCGGAAAACATGGGGAAAGAAAGTAGCAATCCCCCGAGCGTCGCGGTCAAAAAGAAAGTGCCGACCAGCAGAGCTGCGGGAGAGTCGAAAATCGCTTCAACCCAGCTTTTATCGATCGCGGGGTCGACGCGATAGGCCATTTTGTCGGTGGTTTGTTCAGGGGCAGGATAGAATTGCCAGAGCGCGAGAAGGCTGCAGGCAACGGTTAGAAATAAAACAAGCGCCGACGCAGGAGACGAGATACTTTGTGACGGAATCGTCAGCGCAAACCCTCCAATAAGGAGGGTAAGCAGTAGTCTTCTGCGTAGGCGCTTTGGAATCATGAGGGAACCTATTGCCGTGTGAGGCGGGTAGTCAGGTGTCCATGCATGATACGGGCGGGTTCCGTGTAGACGGAACGTGAACGTCCTTAGAGTTCATGCACGATTGGGATAACGACGGGTTTACGATCCATTTCGCGACGGAAATAGCGGCGAATCGCAACGCGAAGAGCTTCTTTGACTTCGCTCAAGTCGCGGCGTGCGTCGTGTGGCAGACGTTGGACAGCTTCCCATGCCTGGCTTGCAGCTTCGTTGAGGATTTCGGTGCCTTCGTTCGGACCGACAACGCCGCGCTGGAGCAGATCAGGTGGCGAGTTCATCTGGCCGCTATCGCGATCGATGACGGCAACGGCAACGATGATACCGGCGGTGGCTAGCATGCGACGGTCGCGGAGTTGGAAGTCGGAAGCGTCGCCGACGTTTTTGCCGTCGACGAGGAGGCGTCCGTTGGGGACTTCGCCAACGACTTTTGCGCCACGCTTGGTGAATTCGAGGATGTCGCCGTTGTTGATGACGAGCGTGTTTTCGACGCCGCACTGCTTACCGAGTTCGGCGTGTTTTTTGCGCATACGGAATTCACCGTGCACGGGAACCAGGTAGGTTGGCTTGGTCATGTTGATCATCATCTTGAGCTCTTCTTGCTGCGCATGACCGGAGCCGTGAACTTCGCCGTCGTCAGCGGTGACGATGGTGGCGCCGCGTTTGGCCAGGTGATCGAGCATGAAGTTGATGGAGTATTCGTTGCCAGGGATCTGACGCGCGCTCAACACGATGGTGTCATCGGGATGAATTTTGATGTCGTTATGATCGCCGTAGGCCATGCGAGTGAGCGCGGAGCGCGGCTCGGCCTGGCTACCGGTGGTGATGATGACGATTTTGTCGGTGGAGTAGTCTTTCACATTCTGCATGTTGATGACGACGTTGTCGTCCGACAGTGTGACGAATCCGAGCTCGCGGGCGATTCCGAAGTTTTTCGTCATGCTGTGGCCGCTGAGTGCTACTTTTCGGCCATGTTTGCCGGCCAGTTCAATAATGGCGGCCATGCGATGCAGGTTGCTGGAGAATTGCGCGATGATCAGGCGGCCTTTTGCGGACTCAAACAATTCGCTGAGACCGTTTTTGACGCGGAGCTCGCTGCGTGTGAATCCGGGGGAGAAGGCGTTGGTGCTGTCGCCAAACAGA
>JBEBSM010000177.1:0-7779 GCA_040394315.1 Lujinxingia vulgaris | reverse complement strand
ATTGCGCGGGCGATGTTTCCTTTGGAGACGTCACGTGGTTCGAAACGGATTTGTCCGTCGGTTCCGGTTCCGAGTTTGGAGCCGCCTTCACTCCAGATTACGCTGACGACTTTTCCAAATTCGTAGTTGGAGCGTTTCGCATTGGGAAAGCTCATCGATGGGAACAGGTGGTGTAGATCAGAGCGCTGTGGCTCGTAACTGGCGCCGCGGCTTTGTGGCCAGGTGTGTTCGGTATTCATAACGGTGTGGTCAGGAATTCCGTCGGTTGTGATTTTGGTGCCGGTATAAATGCATTCTACCGTACCGCTTTTGTTGTCGATGGATCCGAACATTTCGGTACGTGCCGAGAAGTAGCCGAGCGAGGAGTGCTTCATGTCGTGATTGGCACGGATTGCGGCGGTGAGCGTGGCGTTTTGCAGAGTTCCAAAGTTCGGGTAGCTCAGGTCGCCGGGCTCAACGACGTCACCGTTGCAGGGGCCGCTCAGGCATTCGACCGAGAAGATGAAATTGCCTTTGGTGAGGCTTCGGTTTTTGAGCAGCAGGTCGTAGGTGCGGGTCAGGTTGAACGCAAATCCGGTGGCGAGGTCTTCGACTTTGTAGGGGATGTGGGCGTCGAGGTCGTCGTTGGGATCGCTGAAAATGATGGTTGTTCCATCGCGGTGAAGCGAAATTGCCGGGAACCAGTGTTCGCCGTTGACGCGTTGTAGGGTCATGACGACGGTGTCGCCGTCTTCGGCCTGGATTTCGAAACTTTCCACGGCACTGGGATCGAGCACGCCGGCATAGGTTGCGGTTTTGGTGGTGATGACGCGTGGCATTTCAGGTGGTCCGGTCGGTACACCATTGCATGGTCCGGCTAAACACTGAATTGCCAGGACGTAGTTGCCGTCGAATGCGCTGCGGTTTTTGAGAAACAGATTGTAGGGGCCGTTGGCGTTGAAGGTAAAGCCGTTGTCGATGTCTTCTTCGCGGTAGGGGATGTGAACATCGGCGTTTTTCTTCGGATCGTTGTAGACGATGGCGCCCGAGCCGTTTGTTTTTTCGATCGAAATCGCCGGATGCCATTGTTCGGCATTGGCGCGGTAGAGCCACATGACGATGGTATCGTCTTTCGATGATTGGAAATCGAAAACGATGGTTTGATTGGCTTTCAGCGCACCGCTGTAGACCGCAGTTTTGGTGGTAATGACACCACGGTGGGGGATCGGGTCGTCCGGAGTATCGGTGTCGGTGGCGACGTCCTTGTTGTTATTATTGTTTGTATCTTGTTCGTTTGGGCCGGCAGTGTCTTGATTATTGTTCGGATTTGCATCCAAATCGCCGGGTCCAGCAGTGTCTTGTTCGTCGAGATCTACATCCGAAGCGGCGTCGTAATAATCGCCTGAATCCTCGGTGTACACTGGTCCGCCGTTCCTTCCATCTCCGCGAGATGAGCAACCACTCGTTCCCAAAAGTAAGAAAACAGCGAGCATGGAAACAGTTACATGTCGGGTGAAGTTGAATCGAGACATCGTGGTTACTCGTGGTGAACTGTAATAAAGAAATGAAGACGTACAGCAAAGTAAATCTATCGCCAGCGTATAGACTATGCAGAATTGATTCCAGAGAAAACAAAAGTTACGAGTTAAGCAGGCTCGATAAAGCCTATCATTTGGGTGCGTGATGTTTGACTTTGGATGGGTAGGCAAGCAAGATAGCGACGGTTAATTCCCTGTAATTGTGCTCGGTTTGTCACGAATTGCACCTGATTGGTTGAAGTACTTGAACCGACATACAATCATTTCATGTATTTATTTAGTCGTTAGATTACGCGACTTTACGCTGCAATGTAGATATCAGGCTTATGTCTTCCTTATTAAGTTATTTAGAACCCGGCTTTATAATCAATGGACGCTACCGAATTGAGCGTCGTATTGGAGCCGGTGGTTTTGCCATTGTATTTGAAGGTTTTGACCTTCAGATCGATCGGCGCGTTGCGATTAAAGTGCTGCATATCGGCGTTTCTGGTGAAGACGACGAGGTCCATAAAACACTTATGGAGCGGTTCAATCGTGAAGCGAAGTTGGCAGCACGTGTGGAGCATCCCAACGTCGTTAGTATCTACGATTTTGGGACGATTGAGGGTCATAAACAGCCTTTTATCGTAATGGAATTGCTCAAGGGCTTTGATCTTGAGCATCAGATCTATAAAAAAGACGTGATGAAGCCGGAACATCTGATTCCGCTGTATATTGAGTGCCTTACGGCTCTTGGTGTTGCGCACTCCTTTAATATTGTTCACAAAGATCTGAAGCCATCGAACCTGTTTTTGAAAAATCCAGGCGAGCGTCTGGAGGCTTTGTGTATCGTCGACTTCGGGATTGCGTATATCAGCGAAGCGGCGCGTGAGCGCTTGACGCAGGATGGTCAGTTGCTTGGTACGCCGAGCTATTTGACGCCTGAATACATTACAAACCGAACGGTTACGCCGGCGCTCGACGTTTATCAGATGGCTTTGATTTTTATTGAAGCGTTGCTTGGTGAGCCGATCGTTGAGCATCCCGAGCATCTTGCGGCGATGTTGAAGCACGTGCGCGGTGATTTGCAGGTTCCGCGCAGTTTGTTGCAGGCGCCGATTGGCGATATCTTGCGGCGCGCGCTGGCTTATGATGCGGCGGATCGCTATGCAGATGCGCTGGAATTTGCCGATGCGATGAGCAAACTTGATATCAGTCTGGTTCCGATTCCTACGCGTGATGAACCGCGAGATCCGGTTAACTTTGCTCCTCCGGAGATGGGTGGGTCGCCGTCGGGTAGTCAGCAAAGAGTTGATTCGCAGCCGGTTCAGATCGGAGCGAACGTAAAAGCTACGCAGGCCGGACCGGGTGCTCGAGTGGATGTGGGCGCGCTTGTGCTCAATGAAGGCGAGAACATGCCGGGGTCTTCGCCAAACCAATCGCGTGGGATGATGGGCGGAATTCTTGTCCTGTTCGCGCTCCTGGTTCTTGGCGGAATCGGTGTTCTGGCGTTCATATTGCTCTCCAATCCGAACGCGTCGGTCGATGTAAATAATCATTCTGTGATCGAAATCTCGGAAATACCTGAAGCCGACGATTCGTTGGAAGGCGCGCTTGCCGATAAGGGGCGTGATCCGAATGTAGCGTCTGATGAAGCTCCGGTGGAAGAAGTTGCGAAAAAGCCAGCCGTCGTAGATGTCATGCTGACCAGTGTGCCGGCGAACGCGACGGTTTTTCATGGCGTCGATGAAATGGGGCGCACGCCGCTGAAGGTGAGCTTTTCTGACGAGAATGAATTGAAGCGTACGCTGCGGCTTTCGTTGGATGGTTTTCAAGATCTTGAAGTTGTGGTGGAGCCAAAGAGTGCTCCGGAGATCACCAAGCATCTTGTGCCGGAGATGGCGGCGGTCGCTCCGGCAAAGCCGGCTGTGCGTCCGGCGAAAAAACCGGTAAAGACGCCAACTGCTCCAAAGAAAGTGGAGCCTACGAAAATTTTGTTGCCGAATTTTTGATGTCATTTAAGAAACGGCTTGGATTCTCATGCTTCGAGCGTCCAACCATTTCTTAAATGACTCAATATTTGCGCCACTGTTTTATTTCGGTTAGAAGACCAAACGATTTAAGATTTTGTATGTATTTGGTTGTGCGAAAGGCATTGTATGAATTTTTCTGAAGGCAGTTCGTTGACGAATATAATGATGGGTAGGAACAAAACTCGCCGAAAACGCCAGAATGTTATTCTCGTTTTTCTGTTGCTGAGTTCCATGCTTTTTTCGAACCTGGCTCTTGCTGAAGAGCTGACGGTTGATTTGAATACCGAGCAAACCAAACTCAATAACGAGGCGATTGCTGCACTCAGTAGCAGTCCGCCCAACCCTGAAGTAGCGATACAGCTCATGCAGGCGGCGTTGTTGATGGGGACCAAGGGCAACGTTTTGTTTTTGACCCTTGGGCGTGCGTATCAATTGAACGGGCAGTGTAAGGACGCCGATAGTGCGTATCAGCAGGCCTGGCAGGCACCGCGTGTTGCGGGCGTTCCGCAGGCCGACGTTATTGAGCGCATTGAGCGCTACCGTGCGGAGATGACTACGAGCTGTACCGGTACGCTGGTGATTCATTGCTCCAATCCAAGCACGGACTTGATCGTCGATAGCAAAAACGTTGCGTGTAATGAGCCGATTGAGATGAAACCGGGCGAATACCAGGTGAAAGCGTATCTGGGAAGTTCGCAGACAACGGAATTGTCGGTCACGATCCACAGTATGGAACAGACGCGTATTCAGATTGCGCTTGGTGGCGGTGCGGTTGAAACGGCTGCGTCGGCCGAAGAATTGAATGCGCACGAGATCATCGCGTTTGCGTTGACCGAGGCGGAAAATGCTCAGCTTCGCGCCAACAAGCGGATGGAAGCAGACCGAATTGCTGCGGAAAAAGCGCGTCTGGAAGCGGATCGAAAACGCCTTGAAGAAGAGCGTCTAGCGCTTGAGCGCGACATGCTAACCGAGGAGCAGCAGCAAATTGCTGCCGAACGTCGTCGGTTGGAAGAACGTCGCGAGCGCGCTGCGCGTGGCGATCAGGATGCTATGGATGAAATCGCTGCGGGAGGAACGCCGCGACGAAAAAACAGCAAACTCGATATGTCGGATGATAATGAGATTCGCGGCTGGTACGGCCAGGCGTATCTCGGCGCGCCGGTCGGTGGTTATCTCGTACAGGCTCGCGACGGATTTATGGGCGGCGGTTTGACCTTTGGCGGAACTGGCTCGTTCAGTCTTGGCTATGCGTTTTCTCATCTGATTGGAGGGGAGGCTTTTGGAAAGGTCGACTATCTGGGCAGTAACGCGATTCCGTTCAAGTCTCTGGAAGGACGAAAAGATGAAAAGGATCAGGACGTAGGACTTGATTCGTGGCGTTTCCTTGGCGAAATGCGGGCGTGGTTGGGTTTTGTCTCGCCGGGCTTTTTTGTGGAGCGCCGCACGCAATTTCTCACGTTTCGAGATGTTGGCATCAGTGATGACGTCTTGATTGGCGGGCCGACGTTTTCGATTTCAACTGCAGGGATGTTCCGCGCCGATGGTTACGTCATGTTTACCGGCCGCTGGGCACCGGTGTTTGACGGCGATTTCGATATCTTTTCGCTCGAAATCAGTGCCGCCAGCGGTTATGCGAACTTCTCGTTTGAGTACAGCCGTCTGGGAGGTGAGTTACCGGGGGAAAGTCCTATAAAAGCCGGTGAACAGTTGTTGTTTAACCTTGGTTTCCGGATACCATTTAGTTTTTAAATCTTAGGAATTTCCATGAGTTTTATTCGTAAAAATACCGTAATTGTCCAGATGTTTGGATTTGTTTTACTGCTGCTGGCTCTAACGATGTGGACGGGCGGTTGTACGCTCGGAGACTGTGACTTGGGTGAGCGAGAGATATGTGTCGGTAGCGATTGCGTGTGCGGTGATAAATGCGCGACCGACGATAACTGCACCAAACCGGATCCGGCCGGTGGCTATCAGCGTTGTTTCGCCTACGAATTTACACCGGAGCACGGTGTTTGTGTGAATGCAAAATATTTGGACGATCATGGTTGGGATCGCAATCTACCAATCCCGCTGGTTCCGGATGTCGGTCTATAAGTTGGTCTGAGAAGTATGCAGTTGCTAGAGTTTTATAATCCTGCTAACAAGCACGCTGTAATTAACGTATGGCGAAGAACCTAAGTGTTAAACGACGAGGAAATCGTTATTTTGACTTCGATAAGCCCTAAAATTCCGACAGTATTGAGTGTTCGCCGCTGGCTTGAAATGCTGAGCCTGACGGTTTTGCTTTGCCTTCTTGCTGGCTGTGCGTCGAAAGACTCCAAGCCGGATGGAGACCTGGGTGATAAAAACTCGATTGAAAACCAGCGAAGCCGCACCGGTAATTTGACGACCGAGGGTTTGACGCTGGAGCGTGTCGATCTCAACGGCGATGATAAGCCAGATCAATGGCTTTACAGTACATCCGCCGGGCTTGTTCGAGTTGAGCGTGATTTGAACTTCGATGGCAAAGTCGATATGTGGCAATATTTCAATGCCTCAGGCCTGCTGATCGAAGAAGAAATGGACCTGGACCTGGATGGCCGGGTCGATATGGTCACGTTTTATCAAGAAGGTGTGCTGACGCGAAAGATGTTGGCGCTGGGTTTTGATGGCGTTTTCTCGATAGTTAAATTTTACGGCGATGATGCAAAACTTTTGCGCATCGAACGTGACGAAAATGGCGACGGCGCGACAGATAGCTGGGAATATTACGAGAACGGAAAACGCGCGCGCATGGTATGGGATACCGTCGGTGATGGCGTTCCAGATACGTTTGACCAGCTCTAAGTTGTTCCGTTGTTATGACGGTTTGCTAACACGAAAGTCTTCTTCGCCCTCAGTCAATCAATGAAACCCATTCTACGTGAAGTATGACGGCCGGCCTGCTTTTTTAAGGACGCTCGGTCGAGAAGGGTCTGAGGGAATTCATGTACAGAGTTGAACAGGTTCTGGTTCCGGTCGACTTTTCCAGCTCGAGCCGCAGTGCATTGGAGTTTGCACGCAATTTGAGTCAAGAAAGTCCACTCGTGCAGCTCGTGCATGTGGTGGAACAGCTTACGCCTTATGCGCGCAATATTTTGTTTCCCTACGCTGCGCTGGGCGAGGATGAGATTGAGTTTGAAAACGAAATTTTAAGCGAAGCCTACGAACACGTGCTGCGCTATTTTCGGATCGATAAAAAAGCAAGCAAAGGTATGGTGGGCGATCCAATTGTGCGCATGGGTGCGATCAATACCTTGCTGCGCGAGTTGGTGTTTTCGGTGGATACCGAAATGATCGTGATGGGCGCTTTTGGTGAAGGCGGCATGCATCCCGATGCGCTGGGATCGACGGCCGAGCGGATGTTGCGCACGGTTACGCAACCGGTGATGTTGGTTCGGGATTTTGAATCATCGCCGCGCATCAATCATATTGTGGTCGCAGTCGATCTTACGCCCGGCAGTGCGCACGTTTTCAGTCGCGCGCTCGGACTGGCCCTGCAAACCGGCGCGACGCTTGAAACGGTGTTCGTTCTGCCCTCGCCGTTTATCAACGACACGAATAATCTGCTCAGTAACTCGATTAAATTCAATGCCAGCCACGTCTTGAATCGCTCGGAAGACAAGATTGATGCGCTCTTTGAGCGGATGCGCGAACAGGTTCACGTGAACTTTCCACGCAAGGTCGAAGCGGCCAAGGCGATGGCAATGCGCAGTGTTTTGGTCGGAGATCCGGCCACCGAAATCGTGCGTCACGTCTATGAAAAGCAGGCGGATGTGGTGGTTGTGGGCGCGTATGGCACGCATAATCGCTCCTCGCACACGCTGGGACGTGTGGCCTGGACGGTGGCGCGGCGCAGCCCTTCGCACGTCATGGTCGTCCCTCCGGCAGCGGAATCCACGCTTCTGGAGTCCGGCGGTTTCGAGCAACGATGATCTCCGGCGGTTTCGAGCAACGATGATCTCCGGCGGTTTCGAGCAACGATAGCTGCGTTGCCCCACCCGGGATGGCCAGGATCGGCCTATCCCTTGGGTGTGGCGCCTTGCTCTCCTTGCTCGATCCTCGCCGGGCGTAGATCGGGGTATGGTTTGGGTGGTTTGAGGTGTGCCCCATTTCCCTTAATAAGCCACAGAGGCCCTAACTTTAGGGGGTATTTCTCTTAATAAGCCACAGAGGCCCTAACTTTAGGGGGTATTTCTCTTAATAAGGGAAAGAGGTCCTAACTTTAGGGG
>JBEBSM010000176.1:0-7795 GCA_040394315.1 Lujinxingia vulgaris | reverse complement strand
TCAGATGAACCTGCTTGCCCGCATAATCTTTCGTGATCTGAGCGCCAAGTTCCTTACAACGCTCCTGAATCTGTTCTGCTGACAGCATGACCTTGATCGTTTTACCAACTAGCATCGACATGATGACCTTTGTTCCAAACGTATTAAGATTGCGAGGACGGATATCCCTCTCGAAAACAACGACGGCAGCGAGCCTGATAATGCTCGCCACTTCCTACCAGCAATTGCTGTGCATCCTCAGCCAATCGATAACTTCGACTCGCCGGATTGCCACACTTCACACAGATTGCCAACAACTTCGTGATATACTCGCCACTCGCCAAAAGACTAGGCATTGGCCCAAATGGTTTACCCATATAGTCCTGATCCAGCCCTGCCACAATGACCCGACAGCCACGATCCGCAAGCTCTTCACAAAACTCTACGACCGATTCATCAAAAAACTGAATCTCGTCCACTCCCACAACATCGACTTTCGACTCGACCAGACGACGCATTTCAGCCACCGAACTCACCCCGATACTGGGCAACATCAACTGATCATGCGTCGTTATTGAATCTTCCTGATAACGATCATCGATCCGCGGCTTAAATATTTGCACCTGTAGACGTGCATAACGCGCACGCTTTAAGCGTCGGATCAATTCCTCCGTCTTACCAGAGAACATGGGGCCACAGATGACCTCGATCCAACCAACATCGCTGGGCTGCAAAATCATGAAGAATACTCGTGCAAGAACTGCGCAGTAGTAGCTGGAGAGAAATTAGGCGAGTGAATTTGCTTTCAAACGTCCGGGAAATTGCGTGGGCGCTGATTACGGCGCCTCTATAACGCGCCACGCGCGGACCTCGCAAGCCTTACTTACTGAGAGCGGCCTCGAAATGCTTCAGGAAGAAGCCTCCCAGGTTCATGCCCAGCAGCTTATCGCCGCGTAGTACAAGGCCTCGAGCAACTTCAGCAGCCGTCTTGTTGCCCATAATGACATCTTCAAGACTTGCCACCGGCATTTCCAACGACAGCGTTCGAGCACCTTTGACGGCCTCGTAATCATTCAAAACAACGCGGAAATCCATCGACGATGCGCTACTCGAACCACCCAGACCGCCCGTCAATCGGATCTCAATTACGCCGTCAAAGCGTTCAAATTCATCAAGAATCGCCTGCGTCAGGTGCACATGCCCCACATACGCATCCGCGCGCCGATCGGCCTCACTCATCAAGATGCGCAAGTGTGACTTCACCTCTTCCCAGTCTTTTTCCTTACCCTCAATACTCAAGACCGGAAAATCGACCAGCTCACCCGCACTGCAACGCGCTTTTTTCGTTCCAAGCTCGCAGCTATAGCGCTTTTTTGTGTCCGTAAAAAGCACGCTAAAAATCAAGCTCGCGCTCGAAAACTCAACAAACCGATCCAGACGACTTTCATGCAAGCGAGGAATTACTTTAAGAAAGAATTCCTCCGGAGATATCCCGGCTGCGAATGCTTCCTCGGCGTTCATTCGACCTCTTCAGGATTCGACGACGGCTTAACCTGCCCGCGATTCAGCTTCAGCGTTGACCAGAACAGCATCGACGCCACAACCATCGAGACGGTGTTGCCCGCGACAAAAAACGATTTATCGCCGCAGCCCGTCATCAAAAGCACAAGCGTAACCAAAACGACCCAAGAACTTATAGGATATTTCCCTGCAAACATCGTAACTTTACTCCCTGGAAACTCTATCCGTGCGATACGTCACTCGCTCACACGGCTTCTGAAACTTGCGCACCTATTTGCACGGACTTACCCGGACTTGCAACCCTATTATTACAATCAGGCCGCTCATTTACACCAGCACCTGATCGACCCACGGTCATCTCAAATGCTCTGGACCAGCTCCTGAAGTCCTTCGCGAACCGGATCGCTCATCGCCAAAAATTCGTACGCCATCCCCGGAGTAAAGTCTGCAACCAGACTCTGTCCATAATCCACACCATTTTCCACGCGTGTCACACGTGCATGAATCCGGAAAAAGCCTTCACCGTCGTTCGAACGAAAGATCAAATCATGAACTTCGCCCACTTCAAACAAAAAGTTCGACCGCACAAACATACCTGCCGGGCTGATATCCAGGCTTTCCAGCGGAATTTCCCATCCCTCCGAATCCTGAATCAGTACCGAAAGCTCCATCGGCTTACGAACTGACTTTCTCAAACCAGCAAAGGACGGGCGAGCCAGCGGAGCGCGACGGATCTGCGAACCACTTATACCTTTTTGCTGCGACATGCTTCCTCCTTGAAGACTTTTATTTACACATGCATCAACCAAACTCACTTCATCAAATTACCGTACGCCTTGGATCCGTCAAATTATTTTCGATTTCATCAAGCTTCCGAAAATCTGCCTCTTGCACCATCGCCGCTGAGTGCTACCCTGCCAAAACTATTGTCCCCTAAGAAACCCTTTTCGGACCTCCTCTCACGTAATAACGCTCCACCAACCAAAGCCGTTCGCCGTGCTCGACACAATTAGCTCGTTTTCTGTTCGAATCTCCAGCGCTCTGCGCGACGTTCTCAAAGAAGGGTATACGCGCAAGGATCTACGCGCGGACATCATCGCCGGCATGATCATCGCGATCATCGCCATACCCTTATCCATGGCGTTAGCCATCGCCAGTGGATTGCCGCCACAACACGGCCTCTACACTTCGATCGTCGCCGGAATTGTCGTCGCCCTTTTGGGCGGCTCACGCATGCAGGTCTCCGGCCCCACCGCCTCCTTCGTCATTATCCTTGCACCACTCGGCGCAACCTACGGACTCGGCGGACTGGCCATTGCCACCATCATGGCCGGCATCTTCTTGATCATTCTCGGCGTCCTGCAAATGGGCCGCCTGATCCAATTCATTCCCTACACCGTGACCCTGGGATTCACAGCAGGCATCGCGGTAATCCTGGCCACCATGCAGCTGCCGGATTTCATGGGATTGCCGGCAAGCCAACCCGATAACTACGTTGATCGTCTCATCAATGTCGCTCAGGCAATCCCACTCATCAACCTGCCCGATTTGACTATCGGATTGCTCACATTGGCTATATTGCTGATGTGGCCACGATTATCGCGCGCAATTCCCGCACCATTTGTAGCGCTTTTTACCGCCACACTGGCCGCAATTGCACTCCACTGGATTTTTGACGACTTTACCATCGCCACCATCAACTCACGCTTTTCGACCATCATCGATGGAAAATCCGTCAGCGGAATCCCACCCCTGCCACCCGTGCCCCACTGGCCATTCTCCTTGCCCGGAGCCAACGGCCAACCCCTCGTCATCACCTTCGCCTTGCTTCGCGAACTCGCCCCGCCCGCACTCGCTATCGCCATGCTCGGCGCCATCGAATCCCTCCTTTCCGCAGTCATTTCCGATGGCATGACCGGCACCCAACACGATCCCAACAGCGAACTCGTCGCCCAGGGCTTCGGCAACATCGCTGCACCAATCTTTGGCGGAATCGCAGCCACAGGCGCCCTCGCACGCACCGCCACCAACATCCGAAGCGGCGCCAAAAGCCCCTTTGCCGCCGTTTTTCATTCCCTCTTTATTTTGCTAGCTATCACCGCATTCGCACCCGCACTCGGATACCTGCCGATGGCCTCGCTGGCCGCCCTGCTACTCGTCGTTTCCTGGGACATGAGCGAAGCCAAACACGTCATCCGCATCACACGCATCGCCCCACGCGCCGACGTCGTCGTCCTTGCCATCTGCCTCTTCCTCACCGTCTTCGTCGACATGGTCGCCGCCATAACCGTCGGCGTATTGCTGGCCTCACTGTTCTTCATGCGCCGCATGGCAGAAGTTTCCGAAGTCAATCTCATCACCGTCCCCAAAAAACACGGTGACCGAATCGTCCCCCCCGGCATCCTCGTCTACGAAGTCCAGGGTCCCCTCTTTTTTGGCGCCGCCCAAAAAGCCATGAGCCAACTTCGTATTCTCAAACAAGGCGTCCACACCGTAATCATCGACCTCGAAGCCGTCCCAGCCCTCGACGTCACCGGACTCGTCAACCTCGAATCCGCCATCGACCGCCTCCGACAAGACGAAATATTCACCCTCATCGTCCACGCCCAACACCAACCCCTGGAAGCCATCCAACGCATCGACTGGATGACCACCAGCAAAACCATCGTCTTTTGCGATACGATCGACCAGGCACTCGACCACACCCTCAACCGCCTCACCCCCACCTGACACAATAAATCGCCGTGAAAGGCCTCGCCCTCATGTCCACACCCCTCACAAAACCTGTGACTCCTACCCCCTCACCGATCCACACCCCTCACAAAACCTGTGACTCCTCCCGACAACAGGTCTACACCTCTCACACACACTTCCATCGACAATTCGCACCCTCGCACCCGCTTTTTGCCTCTGCTGTGCTTTTCCTTCGCGTGAGCCATGCCCTTTCCCTGCTTTTTGTTCTTCCTTTAGCTTTTCTTCGCGCGCCTTCGCGTCCTTCGCGTCTTCGCGCGAGGCTCTTGGTTTTGCCTTTGCCTTCCAAAAACTACACCCGCCCACGCCGCTCAATCACCAAAAAACCATCTGCATCAAACCGCCCCGGATCCCCCGTATTCAACCACCCGTCCTCACAAACCCCACGCACACAATCCCCATCCTCACCCACATACCCCAACATCACGCTTTCCGAGCGCACCCACACCTCGCCCGCCTCCGAAATCGTCACATCCACACCCGGCAGCGGCCGCCCAACCGTCCCAAACCGATACCCATCCGGCACATTAAAACTCAGCACACTGGTCGTTTCCGTCTGCCCGTACCCCTCCAAAATCAACAAACCCGCCGCATGGTAAAACTCCGCGATCTTCGGATCCAGCTTCGTCCCACCACTGATCAAAAACCGAAGCCTGCGACCAAACACCCCGTGAATCTCCTTAAAAATCCATTCCGACAACACCCCATGCTCCCAGCCCACCATCTTCCCCACCGGCTCGCCCCGCTGCAGACTCCGACTGATCCCACGTCCCAGATCCAACGCCAGATGAAACAAGCGACCGCGCACCGGCCGCAACTCCGCGCGCTCAATAAACCCCTCCATAATCCGCTCATAAACCTTGGGCACACCCGCCACAAACGTCGGCTCAATTTCACGCATATTCTCGACCAGGCGCGACAACCCCTGCCCAAAAACCGTTTCCACCCCAAAACTCACCGATGCCATCAAAATCATGCGCCCAAAAACATGCGACAACGGCAACCACAACAAATGCACGTCATCCTCATTGAACAACCGCAAATCCCCCAGAGCCTTGACCTGAGACGCAAAATTTCGATGCGTCAGCATCACACCACGCACCTCCCCTCGCAGCCCCGACGTATACACAATACTCGCCAAATCCTCCGCCTTGACCGCACGACGCCTCATCAAAACCCGTTGATGATCTCCACTCAATACCCGCCGACCAAGCTCTGCAACATGCTCCAGTGAGCGCAATTCTCCACCGGCCGCCACGTCCTCCAGCCGCACCAGCGTTCGCCCCTTCCAATCCGCCCGGTCCATCACGGCATTGCTCTCGACGTACACAATCGTCAAATCCTCAGGCCTGTCCCAACCCGGCAACTGCCCCGCATCCACGACCTTGTCTACCTGGCCTGCGTCCTCCGCGATCACAACCCGCACACGACATTCCGACAGCACCTTCGCACAATGCGCCGGCTCGCTATCAGGACTCAACGGCACCAAAACCCCGCCCAACATCGCAACAGCCATGTCCACCCACGCCCACTCAATGCGCGTGTTACACAATAGCGCAACCCGGTCACCCACGCCCACGCCAAGTTCCATCAACCCGGCCGCAATCCGCTCCGAGTGCTCCCACCACTCCTTCCATGATTGCTGCTCCCAACAACCATTGACCTTACGACGCAACGCCCCCCGGCTTCCCGACTGATTTACACGTTGTTCAAACAAGTCGAGCAATGTTTCAGACATTTCACACTCGCAGTCAGCCTTTCGATCCAATGCAATGAACGATATTTACACAGCCAAACAATACAAAAAACCCACGCCGTAATTACGACGTGGGCTACGTGCCACTTTTTCACAACAGCCCGGCTGATTGATTCAGCTGGACGTTAATGTAAACAGAGGAGCCGGCGGAAGATCGGCCAGTTCACTGAGCTTCGCATCAATGTTCTTGTAGTAATTACCAAGCACCGTGGCCTGAGCCTTCAAACCCTGAATACGTTTCTCATAACGCTGAAGCGCATTATCACCGCTCGATTTGATGATGTCACCCTTTTGAATCGGGACGAATCCCTGCATCTCGCTCTTATCGCTACGATCACTGTTCAAGTAATTGAACGTAATCTTACCTTCGTCATCACGCTCAAGACTATTGATCGTCACAAGGCTGCCATGCTTGGGCTGATAATTCGCATCACCACCGCGACGGATCATGTCACGATAATCAAACACAACCGCAAACGTGCTCGCTTCCACCAAAACTGCGTTTTCTGCCAAAAGCGCTTCAAGTTCCTTACGGTCCTCAAGCGTCGCCTTTTTGTGCTGGGCGAGCAAAGTTTTCAGCATGGTAGAATCCGCAGCGTAAGAAATCACCATGCCAACAAGCTCTGGCCCAAGCAAAATACGGCTGTTATTCAGGATGCTTCCGTTTGCAGCAAAATCCACATCCGCCATCGCTTCGGCAGCTTCAAAATCAACCTGATTTGGATGAAGCCCCTCGATCGTCGTCAACACGCCACCGAGCTTCTCAACCCGAGGACGCAATCCATCACGAATCGTTTTGGCGTCGTCCGTTCGCGCGTTAACAACCTGGCGATGCTGAGCGCTGGTCGAGCCGATATAACCAAACAGCAGACCGAGAACCATCGCGCTACCGATAACCATCAACACCGGCAACGAGAACATCCGCGTTCCTGGCAGCGATGTTTCGCCACCAATATCGGCCAGATTCAAATCCGGAAGTGGCTCACGATACACCGGTGCTTCCGGCTGACGTGAAGCCTGCTGACGAGCAGCGGCAGCAACCGGCGGCTTGCGCGCGGCTGCCGGTGGAGCAGCTGCGGCCGGCGGTGCAGCGGCAGCCGGTGGCGCGGACATCTGCGGTGCAGCAGGATGCGGTGCTGTCTGCTGAAATGACGGCTGAGCACCAACCGGAGCCTGCGACGCTGCCGGAGCGCTCGGAGGCACAAACCCAGCAGGACCACCAGCCGGCGGAGCCTGAGGTGCCGGCGCTGAACCTGTCGGCGGCTTTTTCATCCCAAGACGGGCTTTCAAATCGGATAAATCAGGCTTGTTATGATTCGTGGCCAAAAGAAATCCTCCTAAAGTCGGTAATAAAATGCCAGAACGCTGCAATTTTATCCCGCCAACTCATGCGTAAAACTAACTGATTCCACGCGTTCCTACGCGAAGATTTGATAGGCTAAGGTAGACCAGCCCGCCTAAACTCGTCAAGCCGCAATAGTGTTCCCAATCCGCATTTTAGCAACCTGCTCAGCCCACTTTTCACCCCAAAAAACTTCCCTTTTCCAAACTTCGCGACAACACTCTCATTACGCACATTCAGCGTCCCTATTTCACACACACCTTGAGCACTGTTATGACACACAATATTTCCACCCCAGCCGCTATCTCCCTCAAACGCCTCCCCCACGCCCACGATCTCGAGCTACCCGCCTACGCCACCGCCCAGAGCGCCGGCATGGACCTGCGCGCAGCCGGCCCCCCCCACCGCCCCCGCCGATGAGACCCCCGCCCGCGCCCCCCCCGCCC
>JBEBSM010000175.1:0-7832 GCA_040394315.1 Lujinxingia vulgaris | reverse complement strand
GGCGAATCATACTTACTTAATTCACCGTGTCAAGAGTTATTTCAAACTCTTTTTTCTTCGCCGCCGCGTCGTTTCCGACTTCGCTGCGAGGAGGTGAACCGTACTCTCAAATTACAGAGTGTCAAGAGTTATTTTCAAACTCTTTTTCGGTTCATCGCATCATTCCGTTTCCGGAGGTTGCTGCGAGGAGGCGGACCATACTCTTAAACTTCAGAGTGTCAAGAGTTATTTTCAAACTCTCTTTTTGGCGCCCTTGTTACCCGCCACTCTTTCGAGCCGCGTTCTCAACGTTGCCGCCGAGGAGTGTTGATATAGGTCAGAGATATTCGGTCGTCAAGATCTAATTTTAATGTTTTTGAATATTCTTGAACCAGTAACGGAATTTGACAGCGAACTCAGCCTCGTTCTTCATTTAGCCTCCTTATTTTGGCCTGATTGTGGCCAAGATAAGGCCCGCGACCAGACAATCGTATCGGTTGTCGCGTATTTTAGTGTGGTTAATGTGACATCTGCTATCTTTATAATCGAATAGCTTTCAAAGTTGTTTGGGCCTAACGTGAAATCAGGTTACACTGACAAGGCAGGTAAATAGTTGTATATCAGTTCTGCATAATTGGTCGGTAGATGTTCGGAAGGAGCTAAAATGAGCGTGGATGGCATCATCGCACAAGACATCCTTTTATTAGCGCGTTTAATGGCAATGGTTACGTCGGTTTCCGCCCTCGACGAACTGGCCAACAAGTTGCTCACCGCTCTAATAGAGGATCTATCGGTCGATGCCGGCCTGCTTCTGCTGCTTGAAGAGTGCAAACTACGTCCAGTCGCCTGTTATGGTCTTGATATAGATCCCTCCGTATTACTCGATCCTGATAAACCGTTCTATAGCGGCCTGGCGATTCGTTCGATGATGACGATCCCTCTTCTATATAACGATCAGCCATTGGGCCGGATCCTCTTATATACAACGGAGTCTTCCTCCCGGATTCCAAGACTTCGTGAGGATCACGAAGAACCCGCCGGGTACCGGGAAGCGTTTCTACAGGTGATCGGTCACAGTGTTTCTGCCGGCCTGTTCACACGTAGATTGCAAGAGAGCCTTATACATACGCAATTCCAACTACAGAGCGTCGTTCAAAACCTGCCCTTTGCACTAACGGTTTTTGATTCCGATCGGAATGTTCTGTTATCGAACGAATTGGCACGCGCACTGGTTGGACGTCCACAATGGACGGTGATCGATCGCACACCGAATCTCTATCGAATCTGCGATCCACTCGGAGAGCCTCTTCCTATGGAAGAGTGGCCCTATCACAAGGCGATTCGCCAGCCGGAGAAAAGCGTTCGCCGGGAGTACGTGCTGGATTTTGGTGATTTTCAGCGTCGCGTACTTCTCAGTATATTTCCGGTGCATCTTTCACCGAACGAACCACCGATCTTTGTCTCCTTTGCTGAAGACATTACGGCGCGCACGGAACAAGATCGCCGTAAGGATGATTTCCTTACCGTTGCCAGTCACGAGCTTCGCAGCCCGCTTACCCCTTTACTCGGCTTTATGCAGATGGCCCGGCATCAGGCCGAATCAAATCAGCCCGTTGACGTTGATGTGCTGATCCGTGCCGAGCGCCAGGCACACCGAATTCGTAGATTACTGGAAGGACTACTGGATTTTTCACGTATCGAAACCGGTCGCCTACAACTTGCCTGCCGCCAGGTTAACCTGGTCGAGCAAGTCTCACTGATCCTCGAACCGTGGTACTTCGTCGGAGATAACAAACGTTCCTTCCAGGTAACAATGTCCGATACGGCACTCTGGGCGATGGTTGATCCCGATCGACTTGAACAGGTCATCACAAACATCATCGATAATGCACTCAAACACGGTATGTCCGACGGTCTGATCTCTGTAAGTCTTTCCAAAGACGCTGACAACGCGGTGTTAGCGATCAGTAATGAAGGCGATCCGGTGGACTCCTCCGATATCGAGCACGTATTTGACCGCTTTTATCAGCGAAATACTCGCCAGGGCACTTTTCGCACCAGTATGGGCCTTGGTCTGTACATCAGCCGTCAGATCATTGATCAGCACGGCGGCTCAATCAAAATGCAGAGTGCCGCAGGATCCCAAACCACGGTTCAGATCACTTTGCCGCTACTCAAGAAGAGCGCCAGGTCGTGATCGCAACCGATCGCAATCACACCTTCCAGGGATCGGGACGTTGATTGCGCCTTTGTCACTGCACTGATATATCCTCGAACCACGTTTTTGTTATCATGATTTTATGCGCGTTGGACCGGTTACTTCCGGCAATCGCGCTTGCACGCTAAGCGGTACGAACCTCACGTCGAACTTCGGAGAGAACATGGCCTCAGTAGAACAGGGTTGGAATGCACTTCATTCAGGTAATTTCTCCCAGTCAGCGGAGATCTTTAACGATGTCTTGCAGCGTGATCCAAGCTCGCTACCCGCACTCAGCGGGCTAACCCGGCTGTTTATCCTGACCAATCACCTCGATAGAGCGCAGACGACGGCAGAACAAGCCACGCGCCTGGCTCCCGGTGCCGAAGCCCAGGCTTTGCTCGGCGAGGTCATCGGCCTTCGCGGTGATCGTGCAACCGCCGAACAACATCTACAGGCTGCGATCAAGCTGCAGCCCTCCGTTTCTGTTTACAATATTTTACTCGGCGAACAACAAGTTCGACAGGGGCGCTGGCAGGACGGCACCGAGGCGATTTTGCGCGCATTGCAGATCCCCGATGACGGACGCGGCATTATCGCCCTTCAAAACATGATAGCCGATCTGATCGATGCGATTATCGTTGGACGACTGCCCGAAGTGGACGGAATGAAGTTTATCAACCGTCTTGATTACTCCGTTTCTTCAAAATCAGGTGCGTTGAGTTCACTTTTCGGCGCTGCGCGGCGCTCCATCCACGCACGCCAACCACTTGAACGCCCTGAACAGCGTGTTGTGATCCCACAAAGTGTTCGTTCCGGCTCTCAGCCCGCGCCCCAACAATCTCATCAGCAGCCACAAAGAATTCAATCACCCGTACAACAACGCCAGCAGCCCGCCCAGCAGCCCGCCCAGCAGCCTGCGCCACAGCAATATCAGCAGCCTGCGCCGAAAGCTCCCATTCCCATTTCCACGCCGGTCAGATCGCAATCTGCCACCGCGCCATCCTCCGGTCGCGAACGACTCGCGGCACGAAACCGGGCGAGTGCCGCCGTCGCACTTGAATCCAGACCATTTGGCGATAAACAAAATATGGCGTCGCTCATGCACGAAGAGCGCATCCTCAACCAGGCGATTCAAGACATGGTGCCTGCAGCCGTTCCGCCACAGTGGCCATCGCTGGTTGAAAACCCGATCGATCAGATTCCCCCGATCGGCATGGACTCACGCAACATTCTCGGCGGCGTAACCGGCCTGGTCGCTGCAAACTTTCGTCTGACGGGCGGCGACATTCTGATCGAAATCGTGCTCGAGCGCTGTCTCCACAACCTGATGGCAGCAACCCAGAATGATAAGGCGACAACGCTACTCTTCAGACCATCCAGTATTGCGCTGTTAGAACTGAACTTGCGCGACGGACTTCTCGATCGAATCGAGCCGATGGACTTGCTCTACATCGAAGATACAAAGATCACCAACGATCGCACGCTCGCTCTCGGCCGCTTTTTAGGCGATTGCGTCGTCCAGACCTATGGCGGCGTTTGGGCTTATGACTATCCGCCGGAAGCATCCTTTATTCACCTCGGTAAAGGCGCAACGCTTCGGCCCTTTGATCTCGCGCAGGAATGGATCAGCGCAGATGACATCGACGATGTTTTTCTAGATTCAATCACCAGCAAGGCCAAACAGGCCATGGCCGACTACGCGATGCTCTCGACCGTGGTTGCCTACGCCGATCTCACACCCGGTCTGGAAGGCGACGCACTTGCCATCAAACTGGCTGAACTCTGGATCGAATACCGATTCATCATGCGCGAAGCAGATCTGCAAGAGGTTACCGACTCAATCAACGTCGTCGAGCAAGATTCCGTCAGCATCTTATTTTCCATCGACCCAAAATGGGCACCCGATTCGGCCACCGGCCTCCAGAATCGTGCAATTACTTCGAATGGAAACGTCTACATGGCTTATATTCGCTCAACCGGCGAGTTTTTGCTGATGGGAAGCCGAAAACACTTTGCAAGATATGTAAGTCTTCGCTGGAGCGCGCTGACCGCCGAATCTGTCAGCGAAGTTGGCGGCCTTTTAGCCAACATGCACTTACCAGCAGCCAACCTGGTCAAAGACGACGCGTCTGCACAACGCATCAATGGGCACATGAACTCCACGGAGCTTTCAGCGCCACGTTTTGGGATCAACAAAGACACCGCCAGCCTGAGCGCCTGGTTTTACAAAGGCAATTCCGCTTTTCAGTACCAGCTTAGCTACACGCCCAACGAAGTCATACCCTGCAAACTCCAGGTGCTACGCACGCTCAGCAAATAAACAGCGCGCGTTTCGCAAAGCTCACGCGTTTTACAGCGCCGCACCCATTGCAGCGAGCGCACGAAGCTCATTTTTTAGCTCACGCGGCTCTAAAACCTGGACGTTCGGGATCATTCCCATCAAAAACGATTTGAATTCCGGACAAACCCCGAGCGTGAGCTCCACATCCAGTCCGTCTTTCTTATCCTGAATTTTCTGGGATGGATGGATGCGATAACGTCGAAAATACGTCGCCCAACTTCCGGTCATACTCAATCGAACCGTCGCTACCGGATAATTGTCCGTAAAGATACCGAACGCGTTCGCAAAATATTCTTCAACCGGAATGGGCTTTAACCCATCCCCAGCAGCGCCATTGGTTGCAGCCTTTCCATTTCCCTGCACCTTTGCGCCCGCTTTACTGTGGTCTTCGCCGTTCCCGGCAGGCAGAGATCGTTTCTCGCCGCTCCGGATTTTTTGAATCCCGGCTACATCAAACAACTTGTACTTTTCGTGATCACTGGCCTGCAGCCACAATCGCCCGCCGTACCAGATCAGTCGATGTGGACTCAGCGCGTAGCTTCGAATCCCGCCATCGGCCCGTTCATAGTCAATATGAATATTGCGATCGAGATAAATCGCATCGAGAATTTCTTCGATACTTTCAAGCATGCCGTCTGCATTCATCGGCAACCACGTTCGACGTAAGTGCAACGCATTGCTAATTCGTTCCACACGCTCATCATGCTCTTTATTCAAACCACGCCTGCACTCGCTCGAAATTTTATCAATTTCCTCGCCGTACGGCGTATCCCGAAACATATCGAGCGCAATCGCTCCCAGCTCAAGCGCCGCTGCTGCTGCAACCGTCTTGATTGCGCGCTCCGGTCCAGCCCAGCTCCAGATCTTCGTTCGCCCATCACGATGCGTCCCCAAATTATACAATTCCTCGAGTAATTTGAGATCTTCGCGAGCCTGCGGATACTGAATATTAAAAACATCGCAAACACGCTGAATCGTTACTGACTCACCTGCCTGCAACCATCTTAAAATTGCATGAGATCGACGCGTAGCTGCAAATGTATTCCGAGCCGCCATAAAACACCCTCCACGATTGACCCGGAAAATAAAGGCACCCCGGGCCCACAAGCTAACACCTATGATGGCTCTGAGGTTGGACCGCCCACGCCAAAATGTCAATATATTAAATCTGCTTAACGTCCGTTAAAGCACTAAACATGCATTTTTGTCTGTTTTCCAGCCAATTCGGACGTAATTCGACAAGAAACAAAAAATCCGGCAGAGAAACGTATCGTTTCTCTGCCGGATTTAACTTTTGCGCTGCCGGGTGTTCGAATCGCAACAACCTGGTTCAAAACCCGCTGCTCTCCATTCCGAAAGCAGCGGTTTTCAAATTAAAACTGTACGTCGAGTGCACTGCGGTCTTGCGACTCAATTCCCTTCAAAATCGCACGCGCTTCCGGAAGGATCTGATTCACGAAGAACTGCGCGGTCAAAATCTTGTTCTCATAATAACGCGCTGCGTCGTTTTGCTGGCTGAGCGCCTTACGAGCATCCGCATCGTCCGCACTAATTTCCTGAGCCACGAACAACTCACCAAGCTTTTCGTTGGCGATCTTTGCCTGCTCAAGCAACAAACGAGCCGATTCTACAAGACCAAACATGCGCAAAAACGGCGTCGCATTCAAAATCGGGTATTCCGGATCTTTTGCCTGCATAAAGCTCATCGCAGCCTGACCAAGCACGCCTTTCGCCTTATCAACTTCTGCAGCCAATTTTCCAAGAACCGCATCTTCCTTAATCGTATCCAAAAACGCGCCCGTATTCTGCAGCCACGTCATGAACACCGCACCGTTTTTCGCACGCATCTTACGACCCAACAGGTCGAGCGCCTGAATTCCGTTCGTTCCTTCGTACAACGAACCGATTTTCACATCGCGCATCAACTGCTCAACGCCGTATTCCGTGATGTAGCCGTAGCCGCCATGCACCTGCATCGACAACTCGGTCATCTTGAAGCCAACATCGGTCGCAAACGCTTTACAAATCGGCGTCAACAGATCCAGCATGTCCTGAGCAGCTTCTTTCTCGGCCGCATCATTGCTATACGCCGCGTAATCGCTCATCAAACCCGTGTTATAAAGCATCGCACGAATCGCTTCGCCGTACGCTTTCATTGTCATCAGGTTACGACGAACATCCGGATGCTCGATAATCGCTACCGACTTTGCATCTTTCGAGCGATCGGTAACTTTTGGCCCCTGGACACGCTCATGCGCATACGCAAGAGCTGCCTGATAAGCCGCGTTACCCATGGCCACGCCCTGAAGACCCGTGATCAAACGCGCTTCGTTCATCATCTGGAACATGTACTGCAATCCGCGGCAACGCTCACCGACCAGATATCCACGGCATTCGCCATCATCACCGAACGAAATCGAACACGTCGGTGAAGCATGAATACCCATTTTCTTCTCAATGCCCGTCACGCGAACATCGTTGCTTTCACCAACACTACCGTCGGCGTTCACGCGCACTTTCGGCACGATAAACAGGCTGATTCCACGCGACCCTTCCGGATCTCCAGGAACACGCGCGATCACAAGATGAATTACGTTCTCCGTAATATCCTGATCACCGGCCGAAATGAAAATCTTGTTACCCTTGATGCTATAGTACTCCTCGCCCTCAACCGGCGTGGCGGAAGTCGTCAGATCACCAAGCGCCGAACCGGCCTGTGGCTCCGTAAGGCACATCGTTCCGCCCCACTCACCCGTATACATTTTCTCGACATACGTGGCCTTGTGCTCATCCGCACCAAAAGCCTCGATCAGGTGACCGGCCGCAACCGTCAGTCCTGGAATGAACATGTACGATGCGTTACCACCAATAAACATCTCGATCAGCGCAATTCCAAGCACGCTTGGAAGTCCCTGCCCGCCGTACTCAGGATTGTGAACCGGCGCAAACCAACCTGCGTCACGAAATTCCTGATGCAACTTATGATAAGCCTGCGGAACCGTAACCTGGCCATCCTTAAAGCCCGCACCGATCTCATCAGCCTCGTGATTCGAAACGCTAAGCTTTTCCGTCGTAAACTTCAGGCCTTCATTCAAAACCATCTCGAACATTTCACGAGAAAACTCGCTGAACTGCTCCAATTCCAACAACTTATCGATCTTAAGATGATCAAACAAAGTGAAATCGACGTCCCGTTTGTCTAATAGATACTGACTCATAATTACTCTCGTTCTAGGATTTATGGATGAAAATACACGCGTAAAGCGGGCGGAGGATACCTGCCAACCGTTAATCAGACAAGACTGAATGACG